>JAFCZU010000083.1 GCA_019314185.1 Deltaproteobacteria bacterium
AAATAAATATTAAATCATCTTATAAATGAAAAACAGGCGATCTAATGCAACCAGACGAATCAATCAAAACAAACATATCAGCACATACACCACATGGCAAAAACAATGGAGCATCTTTGCGCCTGATTGCCTGGGAAACTACACGTAACTGCAATCTTTCCTGCAAGCACTGCCGCGCTTCCGCAACAAAAGGCCCATATAGCGGAGAACTCGACACACAAGCTTCCATACTGCTTATCGATGAAATAGCAAAGCTTGGAAAACCGATAATTATTCTTACCGGCGGTGAACCTCTTTTACGTCCCGATATATTTGAACTTGCAAGTTACGGTACGGCTAAAGGGCTCAAAATGGTTATGGCTCCCAATGGCACACTGATGACAAAAACTTATGCCAAAAAAATGGCGGATTCAGGAATCAAAAGGATAAGCATCAGCATTGATGGCGCAACAAAGGAAAGTCATGACAGTTTCAGGGGAGTTGACGGAGCTTTCGAAGGAGCGCTTCGCGGTATCAACATGGCAAAAGAGGCTGGAATAGAATTTCAGATTAATACCACCATTACAAAAACAAACCTTGACCAGATCCCCTTGATACAAGAACTTGCCATAGAACTTGGCGCAGTTGCCCATCACATTTTTCTTCTCGTCCCGACCGGCCGCGGCAAATATATTGTTGATCAGGAAATAACTTCAGAAGAATATGAACGCACTTTAAACTGGTTCTATGACCAGAGAGAAAAAACACCTTTACAATTAAAAGCTACATGCGCTCCCCACTATTACCGCATACTCAGACAAAGGGCTAAAAAAGAAGGAAAGCAGGTTACGTTCAAAACACATGGTCTGGATGCTGTTACACGGGGATGTCTTGGAGGCACAGGATTCTGTTTTATTTCACATACAGGTATTGTGCAGCCATGCGGGTTTCTCCAGATAAATTGCGGTGATATTACAAAGACATCCTTTGCCGATATATGGAACAATTCCGAAACCTTTTTAGCATTACGTGATTTTAACAGACTAAAAGGAAAATGCGGAAAGTGTGAATTTAAAAAAGTATGTGGCGGCTGCAGAGCAAGAGCTTACGAAGCAACCGGAGACTACCTCGCTGAAGAACCTCTTTGCAGTTATCAACCAGGTTCTAAATCATCTGCAGATAAACCCGTTTAAAAAACTCTTTTCATGAATACCTAAAGCTACCGAAAAACTCTGACCCGGTCCTGAGTACCAGATTTTTCAGAATAAAATTAAAAAGCACTTGATTGCTCGACCACTTCACGGTCTGTAAAGATAACCGGCATATAAGGTTTGATTGACAAACTGACTTATAAACTCTTTAACTGATGAACCGGTAAGGTATTTTATAAGAGAAAATTTCTTCTCGGGTGGATATACAGTAGAAATTTTCCCCTTTATTCCACCCAGACGCCCCGCCCATTCCACAGCATCTTCAAGATTCCCGAGACGATCAACAAGCCCAAGATGTTTGGCCTCTTCCCCTGTAAATATTCGTCCATCAGCAAGCGCTTTCACCTTGGCCTGATCAATCCCTCTTCCTTCGGCAATATCCATAATAAATTGCCTGTGAATCCGGTTTGAAAAATCCTGAAGAATCTTTCTTTCCTCTTTCGCCATCTCTCGCACAGGAGAACCTATATCCTTATATTCGCCGCTTTTTATGACAACAGGAACCAGACCGATTTTATGGAGAAGTTCCTGGAAATTTGCATATGCCATGATAACCCCGATACTACCTGTAATAGTACCGGGATTCGCAACAATACCGTCTGCCCCCGCAGCTACATAATAACCACCCGAAGCGGCAACAGCGCCCATGGAAGCAATAACTTTTTTTGATTTTACTGTCTTTCTTATTTCTCTGAAAATTTCCTGTGAGGGTCCTACAGATCCTCCTGGAGAATCGATCCGTATCACTATGGCTTTAATAGAACTATTCTCACGAAAGCGTTTCAGGTTATGAATTATATCCCTGGACTCTGTAATAGCGCCGGTCAATTCTATTATTCCAACCTTTTCTCCACCGGATTTTATCACACCATCAAAACCGGCGCCACTTGTACCAAAAACAAATATCAGCGACATTCCCATTACAGCCGCAACCATAATAGATGAAAAAACAAGCATAAAAAAAAGATATGGATGACGTCTGGAAAACATACAGGTTAACCCTGTTCCTTACCTGTGCTATCCTGCAAGTTCTCACGCAGAATTTCACCAAAAGTTGAAGGCAGCGGTTTTGTATTGTTTACATAGTCGCTAAGAAGACTTTTTTCATCATCCATGTCAAGCCTCTTTATTGAAAGTCCGATCCTTCTTTCATCACTGTTTATATTCATAACCTTTGCGGTAATAGCATCATTAACATTAAACATACCCACAGGTGTTTTTATTTTTTCCTTACTGATTTCAGACACATGAACAAGTCCCTCTATCCCTTCTTCCAGCTCTATAAAAACACCGAAATCAGTAATGTTTGTAATCGTTCCTGAAATTTCTTTGCCAACCTCATATCGCTCGCCTACAGTAGTCCACGGATCTGTCTGTAATTGTTTAATACCAAGAGAAAATCTTTCATTATTCTTTTCAATATCAAGAACTATGGCCTGTATAATATCCCCTTTCTTATATAACTCAGATGGATGTTTTATACGCTTAGTCCAGGACAAATCTGAAATATGCACAAGACCGTCAATACCTTCATCTATACCAACAAAAAGGCCAAAATCGGTAATATTCTTGATTTTCCCTTCTATAGTTGTACCAACAGGATATTTCTCACTGATTACATCCCACGGATTTGGAACAACCTGCTTCATGCCAAGAGAAATACGTCTATTTTCAGGCTTAATATCAAGCACAACCGCCTCAACCATATCTCCTATGGAAACAACCTTAGAAGGATGACGTATCTTCCGTGTCCACGACATCTCAGAAACATGAATCAGACCTTCGATACCATCTTCCAACTCTATAAAAGCGCCGTAGTCTGTCAGGCTGACAACCTTGCCTGTTATATGAGAGCCCAGAGGGTATTTTTCTTTAGCGATCGCCCAAGGGTCCTGAGTAAGCTGTTTCTTGCCGAGTGAAACCCGTTCTCTCTCAACATCAAAATTAAGGATCTTCACCGTTATATTGTCGCCAACAGAAAAAAGTTCCGAAGGATGCTTAACACGCCCCCATGAAATATCTGTAATATGGAGAAGGCCGTCCACACCACCAAGATCAACAAATACACCGTACTCGGTAATATTTTTTACTATTCCTTCAACAACTTTACCCTCATGAATATTTTCGAGAGTTGCAGATCGTTTAGATTCACGCTCATCTTCAAGAATTGCTCTTCTCGACAAAACAATATTGCTGCGTTTTCTATTATATTTTAAAATTTTAAAAGAAAATGTCTTTCCTACAAGCTCGTCCAGATTGCGTATAGGACGCAAATCAGCCTGTGAACCAGGCAAAAAGGCCTGTACTCCGATATCCACAGAGAAACCGCCTTTTACACGAGACAATATCTCCCCTTTAATAATTTCCTCGTTATCAAAAGTTTGTTTGATTGCTTCCCATACCTTAATCTTTGCCGCTTTTTCCTTTGAAAGAACGACGCGCTCTTCTTCTTCATCCCAGTATTCGACCATTACCTCAACACTATCGCCAAGAACGGCATTAAAATTGCCGTTCTCATCCTTGAATTCGTGAGCCCGTATCTGTCCTTCTGATTTGTATCCTACATCAACCAGCACATAATCTTTATCAACCGCAATAATCTTGCCGGTAACAACCTCCCCTTCCGCAAAGCGTTTGAAACTTTCCTCGTAGATATCCATGATATCTTCCATGCTGGTATCAGAGTCCAGATCATCTTTTGTTGACAATTTGCTGTCCAAAGATGTATCTAATTCCAACTCATCGCTTTGCTGCACAACTTTTTCATCCGACCGTTTTGCATTGATCTGGTCTGAATCGATCTGGTCTGATAAATCACTCTCATCATTTTTTTTAATTGAATCGTCTGTTACAAAATTTTCCATTAACAATATACCCCCTAAGCCAATTTTAATACCGCAAACAATAGATTGATTGCATAAATTATCTTTAATATCAAACAACATATAAAAAAACAACTATTATTTTAAGCAAAAATCCACCCTCAAAAAACGTAGCTTTGATTTAACCAAACTCATTATCCCAGGCCTCTATCCATATTCACAGACAAAGTCTAATATCTCTGATTTGGCCCAAGCCGATTACCAAAACTCTATATTCAAAAAACAAACTACATATTGACCAGAAAGAAGAAAATTGGTATGAATTTTTTGATAAAGACATTTTAAAAATGCAATTTACCTAAAGAGATTTATATGTCCAGAGAAGACGACTACAAGGTTGCGCGTACACTGGCTATCGAAAAATTAAAAACTTGTGATATAAAACAGTGTTGTGCAGATGCAAAACTCGAAATGAAAAATAAGAGCACAGGAGAGCGGCAGGTTATCTTTCCTTATATTAATCGGCGCTATATGCTCAATATCGATGGCGAGGCGATCACATTTACAGAAGATGCCGACAGGCCAAGCTTACCTGAACAAGTTCTGATGCTGCACTATCTTCTTAAAGCAAAAGCAATCCCATTTTCCGGTGAAGTGATTACTTTTCGGGAAGTTCCATCAGGAGCTTTTTACTACCAGGCATTTTTCAAACGAGCCATTGCCCCCCTTGCAAAGGGCTTTGGTTCACACCCATCGTTGCTTGATCAGGTGGCGGCTATTGTTGGAGAGATCGTTCCTTCTCCTGCCGATAGAGCTCTCAAGATTGTTGTGCTTCCACAAATCCCGGTGATTCTTTCTATTTGGAAAGAAGATGAAGAGTTTCCAGCCGAAGGAAATGTTTATTTCGACGCTACAATAAGTTCCCATCTTTCTACTGAAGATATCGCATACGCTGGGAGTACCGCTGTATATACAGCGCTTGGCATTGCAAGAGGAATGGAACAAAGACATAAAAATTAAGTAATTAAAAAAAGAATCAGACTTTAATCCATTTTTTGATCAGAGGGACGGTTTCGTTGTTCCATTTGTTTGAAATCCTTACTTGAATAAACTGTTTGTAAAGATTTTCAACCAGTAAAATCACCTTTTCATAAAGGTATATCTTTTCAAGAACAGCCCCTTCAACATCTTCCTTTTTTTCAATCTTTCCGGTTTCAGGCGGTCTTAATGATGAAATATTAAGGCTTTCACCTTTAATATTAAATTTCCATTCATGATCACCGGTTTTTAAAGAAAAATTCAGTTCTGTGACAACTCCGCCCTTTTGAAGAGAAAGCTTTGCTTCCTCAAGGCCGGCATCATCCCCCTTTATGGTGATATTTTCGACCCTGTTGTCGAGGCTGTTTTCAAGGACAATACGGTTGTCCATTTCAAGCGAAAGCATATCACTTTGTATTTTAAGTATGCTGGATTGATCCACATCCATGATAAACCAGAGCCATGTTAAAAATTCATGCCCTAAAAATTTATACCTGTCGTATGCAATTGAAACATCTAACATAATTTAATCCATGAATTTTGTTCTTGAAATAGTTGATAAAAGATCCCGCTCTCTATCTGTAATGCCTGCGGCAAGCTCGGCCATTGTATAGGGAAAGAGCCGGATCAGTGATAATCTGAAAGATTTTGAAAAAAGTGTTTCAAGCTCTTCGTTGGCAGCTTTTTGATTGGAAAAAAACCATAAAGAAGATTCCTCATAATTCCAGATAATATCGTAAATATTAGGGGTTGCCGGAATGCGAAGGATAAGAGCATTGGTTACATGTTCCCTTATGTCTTTTTTTTCATTTCGCGCCAAGTGTTCCCTCCCGCTTTCAGCCAGTTTTTTGGCCACTTCAATAGTATAATATTTTTTGATGATTTTTGTAGGAATGCTTTTTTTGTCAATCCTCAGTGAAAAGACAAAATAAGCGCCAATAACACAGGATGAAGCCTCAAAATCAGGCAGATACGGGTTGTCAAAAGAAGTCCATCCTGCTGTTTTTTCCATTGCTTCATTATCAATTTCTATAATGGAGTTTTTGTTAAGACCCTCCATAACTGTTTTGAGAAGAGACCCCTGGATTTCTCCTTTTACCTTGTATCTTGTAATTGATACAGACGACGATAGTAAACTCATGGTTTTAAACCTTAAACTTTATAATACTCATGATTGGTTGATGGAAATGCAAATTACCTACTACCCGTAAAACGGGTGGTTTGATAAAAACCCCTCGAAGGGGTCTAACAGCATAGCGATTCATAGCAGATTACAATCCAACATCAAGGACGTAGCCGTCAAGCTAAAAGACTATGAACATCGAACGGCCAACATCGAATTTTGAATAAGGAATTCTGCCAATTTATAACCTATCAGAGCGAAGCGATTTCATCATTCGATGTTCTATGTTCGATGTTCTACGTTCAAAAAACACTTTGCTCGGCTGTTCAATATTCTCTTATCATAAATATTTTATTTCTTAATCTTACGACCATGCCATTAGATCTCCCATCATTCCGGCTTTGCCAGGCTAGAAAGCTCATCTTTTACTTGGTCGATAATTTCGTAAAACCAGCTTAAGTCTTCAATTGTCAAACGGCCCGCCTTTACAGGCGCTCTGTCAGACCCATCCTGCTTCTTCAGTATTCTTGGGCCTATCTGAAGTTTCGGCTGAGACTTATCATACCGGTTAATAGAAATAAGCAGTCCTGTTTCTTCACATTTCCACTTTTTAAGTACCTTATCCTTTTCTGGGTCAAAAGCCATAATATTCTCCTTTAATAGTATTACCTATGTTGAAATTTTTGAAAAATCAGCAAACAAACCAAACAAATCCGCTATGTGCTTAAGCAACGCAAGCCTGTTGTTGCGTATTCTTACATCTTCCGCCATTACCATAACGCCGTCAAAAAAAGCGTCAACAGGATCACGTAATGAAGCTATATAAAGCATGGCCTGATCAAAGAAACCTTTTTCAAGGCTGTCTGTCACCTTCTTTTTAACTTCATTACAGGCTGAAAAGAGAACCCGCTCACATTCATCCTGAAACAGATCTTCATTTACCTCTTTTGTTTCAAAATGACCGGCCTTTTTTATTATATTAACAACACGCTTAAAAACCGTTGCGAGATGTTCAAAGCCGGACTCGGTTTTCAACTGTTCCAGGGCTCGCACCCTGTTCCAGACATTTGGAATATGATCTATTGAGACAGCGATTACCGCTGCGATTACATCCTTTGAAAATCCTTCTTCAAAGAGAAGATTGGCAATCCTGCTCTGCAAGAAGGCATATATCATTTCCTTTTTTTCTTTTATATCACGAGCGCTTCCATCTACAAAAAGCTCCAGGCTCTTTGCAATCATCCCGCTTAATGAAAACGAAAAACCCTTATCAAGCATAATCTGAATAACACCAATCCCCTGACGCCGAAGCGCATATGGATCAGCTGTTCCTGTTGGAATCAGATCTATACTGAAACATCCGCAAATAGTATCAATCTTGTCGGCGATACCCAAAACAGCCCCTGCATCTGTTACCGGAAGAGGCCCGCCGGAATATGCTGGACGATAATGTTCTTCTATCGCAGATGCCACTGTGTCCGATTCCCCGGCGGCAGCGGCATAAACTCTTCCCATAACCCCCTGAAGCTTGGGAAATTCAATCACAATCTGGCTCACAAGATCAGCCTTGCACAAAAATGCCGCTCTTGACACATCTTTTTTAACATCCGGAGAAAAATCAGCGGCATCTGTCAGAAATGTAGAAAGTTTCTGAACCCTGATTGCTTTTTCATACACCGACCCCAGCCTTGCCTGGAAAAGGACCCCTTTCAATTCTCCCGCCAGATCATCAAGTGATTTCTCCAGGTCGCTTCTACAAAAAAATTGAGCGTCTTTAAGTCTTGCCCTGAGCACCCTTTCATGCCCCCTGGCAACCAGCGCCACATCCTTTACACCAGTATTATTCACAGCAATAAAAAATGGCATCAAATTATTTTTTTCATCTATTACAGCAAAATATTTCTGATGTTCTCGCATAGCTGTAATCAACACTTCCGGCGGAAGTTCAAGAAACGCTTTATCAAACTTACCGGATATAATTGCCGGATATTCAACAAGATTGGTTACAATATCAACAAGGTCATCATCTTGCAGGATTCTGCCCCCCTGGTCTCCGGCAATTTTATTGATGCCGCAAACAATCTGTTTTTTCCTCTCTTTTAGGTCAACCAACACATCGGCCAATCGCAAAGCTTCAACGTATTCATCAGAATTAGAAAGCATGATTCTGCCAGGATTCATAAAACTGTGTCCAAAAACATGCCTGCCGCTTTTTACATTTCCCAAAACAAATGGAATAATTTTATCGCCAAACAGCGCCAGAATCGAATGTATCGGCCTTGCAAATTCAATGTTTAGATTCGCCCATTTCATTGTTTTCGGAAACGGAATTGACAAAATCACATCAGGCAAAATCTTTTTAAGAAGTGTGCTTGTAGCAAGGCCTCTTTCTGTTTTCCTTGCGCATAAATACCGGCCTTTTTTTGTATCCTTGATTGTTAAATCATTAACAAAAACCCCTGACTTCTCGGCAAATTTCTTTGCTGCAAGAGTTGGAGCGCCGTTTTCATCAAAACCAACCTTTTCAGGAGGCCCTGTTGTCTCGGTTGACAACTGTTTCTGCTTAACAGCAACATCCGCGACTTCCACCGCAAGCCTTCTCGGCGTTCCAAAAATCCTGACTTCGCCGTGTTCAATACGCACATCGTCCATCCTTTGCAAGATCATTAATGAAAGGCTCTTCAGCGCGGGCTTAATATAACCGGCAGGAATTTCCTCTGAACCTATTTCAAGCAATAGATTGTGTCTAACAGACATCTATTTCCTCCTAAAAAAATAAATCAACCCTAATAAGAAAGAAGCATTCCAAATGAAACTGAAAGTTATGTCAGAAATCAGAAGAAACGTAAAGAATATATTCAACAAAGCAAACTTTTATCAGAATGCCCTGTACGATTATATTTTTTGTCCTAATGGCTGGCAATATCATCATTGTCCAAATCAGTATGTCCGATCCGGTTATGTTCGATATCATAACGGGTATCTTTGGATTCCTGCAGATGTGGTATATCCGGTGCGGTTCAACAAGCTATCACGGCGACTACTTTACAAATAGACATCCGGCTGGCCCCCAATTAAAGCACCCCGAAAATATCCTTTGGACAGGTTCAATTCCTGCGTAATCTGGGTAGCCATTTCCTCGATAGATTTCCCTGCCGAAAAGACAACCGGAATATGATATTTCTGGAATATTTGTTCGGCCTGTTTAATTTCAAACTTGCAGGTGGTAAGGTTAGCATAGTTACTGTTTGGATAACGCTTTGTCCGAACATTGTGCAGAAGATTCGGGGTAGTGGTGATACCCACTGTGCGTTTCAGGTTGCGGAGGATGTCATCCGGCAAGCGATATTCGGAAAGGAACTCATCAGTAAGAGGGAAATTGGCCGTTTTCAGGCCTATCTGGGAAGCCATATAGACCGATATGGGCGTTTTGCCGGCCCTGGAAACTCCTATAATAATGACATCAGCCATGTCATACTCCAATATCTTGATGCCGTCGTCGTGTCTCATACAGTAGTGGATTGCTTCCACCCGTCGGTCAATGTCCATATCAGTCACCTTGCGGCTGGCCCCAGGAACC
>JAFCZU010000459.1 GCA_019314185.1 Deltaproteobacteria bacterium
GCATATGGCCGGAGCAAAATCGGCAAAGGGATTGTCGTGCGAACAGATAAAGCGCCTTATATCATCGGCAGGCTTTATTCCTGTTGAGCGGGATTCTTTTTATAATCCTGTAGACAGCAATTTACAAACTTAAAAAAGTGAGTTTTATAATTCCATTACTCCGCAGACAGGCAATTAAATTTGAAAAGGTCTGAAACTTACGCAACAAGTGACCCTAAAGAAAAAACAGCATACAAAAACATAACAAAACTGCTTTTGTCAGTTGAAATTAATAAATAATACCAAAGATGTTTTATAATCGGCTGTTTTTTCTTAAGGCTCACTAATGCGTTCAAACAGTCAGCCATTTTCAAATTTAATTGCCTGTCCGCTCCGTAGTAAAAATGAGTTTGTAAATTTCTGGTAGAAGGAAGTGGTTAAACAAACTATCTTATGAAATTATTGGACAACATTATTGAAAAAACAGCGTCAAATAATCGTATCGGGTTTGAAGATGCCCTTATTTTATTAGCTAAAGCAGACACCCTGACCCTGGCTGATCTGGCCAACAAAAAATTTGTGGTTGACCGGAATATAAATTATACAAATGTTTGCGTGTCAGGCTGCCTGTTCTGCGCCTTTTACCGTCCTGATGGCCATCCTGAAGCGTATGTTATTTCAAAACCGGCTTTAAAACAGAAGATCGAAGAAACTTTGAAGCTTGGAGGAACGCAGATACTGCTTCAGGGCGGCATGCACCCTTTTCTCGATCTTGACTTCTATCTTGATCTTTTGCAGTACATTAAGGATAATTTCACTATTCACATCCACGGGTTTTCGCCACCGGAAATAGTATTTTTATCAAAAAAATCCTCTTTATCCATAAAAGATACCATAAATCAACTTGTCGACGCCGGACTCGATTCTATTCCCGGCGGCGGAGCTGAAATACTCGCAGATGAAATAAGGGAAAAGATTTCTCCGAATAAATGCACTGCCGGCCAGTGGCTTGAAGTGATGGAAACAGCTCATAACTGCGGGCTTAAAACCACCGCCACAATGATGTTCGGACACATTGAAAAACCAGAGCATATAATCGAACATCTGATAAAAATTCGAGATCTTCAGGATAAAACAGGCGGATTTACCGCATTTATACCCTGGACATTTCAACCTGACAATACACGTCTTAAGGCTCAAAAAGCCACTGCTGTAGAATATCTCAGAGTACTCGCTCTCTCCAGGCTGGTTCTCGATAATATCCCAAACATCCAGGCATCATGGGTAACACAGGGAGATAAGATAGCCCAGACAGCTCTCGCATTTGGAGCAAACGACCTTGGCAGCACAATGATAGAAGAAAATGTCGTGGCTGCCGCGGGAGTAAACTTTCGGCTGCCAAAAGAGGAAATGGTCCGCCTGATTCAGGACGCAGGGTATAAAGCTTTTCAAAGAGACTGTTTTTATAATAAAATAAAAGAATTAGCACCTGAACAAAAGCCACTGTTCTGAGCAGTCACTTATTGTACATCTTGCGCCATTTCCCAGGACTTACATACTTATTTCCCAAAGACCATATCCCTTTTCGGAATTTCCTGGCTTTCATTTCCGCTTTCTTATATTTTGAAGCATCAAAACCCTTTGGTAATTTTCCATTGTATGCTTCGGCAAGACCGGATCTGAGTAGCTCAAGATTCACATTTCTATGATCAGCAAAGACTTCGACAAGCAGCCGGTTATAAGGTCCCATTCCATAGCTTTTGAGTTGAACTGTTTTATTCAAAATCATTTTTACGAGATATTCTTTGGCATTTTGACTATATGGCTGCTCCGGTTTTTGTTTTCTTTTATTTGCTGTTTCCGGTGCATCAATTCCAATAAGCCTTGCCATGATTTTTATACTATGACCTTCTGCCATGAAAGTATCTCCGTCATAAACTTTTATAACTTTGAACTTTTCAAGAGATTTTGTTTGAAGATCAATTTGTTTTTTTTGCAAAGAGTATAGTTCATCACTATCAGGTCGCGCTTTATTTCCCAGGAGATTTGCTTCATCAATCTCCTTTTTCAGTTCTCCCTTTTCAATTTTTCGCACACTTTTCTTCAAATAACCGATAAGCGATCCGAATCTGTAACATTTTACCCGCCCATCTTCCTCCCATGCTCTTACATTTTCTATTCTCATGCCGTTTTTCAAAATAATTGTATCGGCGCTTGCGAACAAAGGAAACAGCATTGATATAACAACTAATATTAAAAAATTCTTCATTTTGAAACCTGACGGCTTACGCAAAAAACATTTATGTTTCATAGGAGCCTGATTTGTTTGCTATGTTACAATATCAAAATACATGAGGCGGTTTCAAAATGTTCAATTTTGTTCAAGATCAAGGAAGTCTCCAATTTTAACCACAGGAATACATTGAGTATTTCGAGGATTAAAATTTGAGCCTGACGCAGATATTGGGCAAAAGGGAACGTTTTGAAATTGGCTCACATATTATGTATTTTATGCGTGATCAGTCAAACCAAAAAAACAGAATTTTGCCGGTTTTAGACTTTCGATCATGATGAAAAATGCGCTTATTGCTCAAAAAGCAGAATGCGATGATACCGGTTTATTGACTTTGATGAGAAAATTGTTTAAAGAATATGCTGTGAGAAGATAAGAAACTATCGGCCCTCGCTGCCGGTGAGTTCCGGTTCCCAGGTTATGATTCTTATTAATTATTAAAATAGAGAAAAAAATAATGTTCGATATATTTAAGAAAAAAAAGAGCAGGGTGGCTTCCAGCGTTAGGGCTTGGGCTAAAACGCAAAGCCAACTAAATCAAAAAAATCAGTCAGTTGCAATAACTTTATCCAATTCGATTATTTACGGACTGAGTAGCTTTTGTAGTTCTCCTCAGTAGTGTCCGCAGCTCGTTATGCACAATAAGTTGAGCACCTATTTCCATGAAAAATATTGTTCCAACCTGTTCTGATACTACTGTCAATGTTGAGACGACGGAGTGGATTCCGAACTCTTTTGATAGTTTTTTGCATGAACTAAATCACATTGTCACATCATGTAAGCGGTCGAACTCTCTGGCACTTTTCCGCGGTCATCGTAAAAGAGAATGGTTGCTGGACTCAACGTTCGTGCGTTCCTTTAAAACAACGCTATTTGGCCTTCCTGCAGGAGAAAAGCTCTCAAAACGTATTGTCGAATCAGTTGAATTCCATTCTGCGCTTCTGAACCTCTATCTTCTAAAATTTGGAGTTTTAGTACGTCCGTCATATGAACTGGAATCGATTGCCGTTCGGGATAAAGTGGATGCATGGTTTGAACTCATGAAAAATTTTCAACAG
>JAFCZU010000006.1 GCA_019314185.1 Deltaproteobacteria bacterium
AATCCATCAGCGGTCATGACAGACCTGTCTGTTCGGATAAGATATTCATTATCTTTTAAATCGCCGAACTGCTGAACCGATGATTTCCCAAGCTCAATAGCGGCAAGTCCTGATTTTACGTCATCAATGTTTACAGGCGATATAAATCTTACCTGTATTAATGTTCCACCGGCAAAGTCGATTCCATACTTCGGCCCCTTATGAATTATTAAAGAAACCATGCTGATAACAATCATTATAATTGAAATAGAAAAAGCGATTTTTCTATTTCCGATAAAATTTATATTTATGTTGGGTTTGATAAACTGCATTCATATTCCTTTTATGCCTGCGTTAAGCGATTAGCTGTTAGCTCTTATGAAATCGAAGATGTTATTATGTTAATAACATCTTGATATAGTTTGACTAATAGCTAAAAGCTAATGACTGATTGCTCATTTCAAGTTAGATACTCAATCTTTTAATTTTCCTGTTCATCAATAGATAATCAAATACAAGCCGTGTAATAACAAGGGAAGTAAAAAGGCTGGCAAGCACACCCAGGCTTAATGTCACGGCAAATCCCTTTACGGGCCCTGTACCGAACTGAAACAAAACAAGCGCGGCGATAAGTGTTGTAACATTTGCGTCAAGAATAGTGAACGTTGCCTTGTTATAACCTGAAGCTACCGCCGCACGGATAGTTTTGCCGATAGCCATTTCTTCTCTTATCCGTTCAAATATCAGAACATTGGCATCTACAGCCATTCCTATGGTAAGTATGATTCCAGCAATACCGGGCAGCGTCAGCGTAGCCTGGAAACCTGCCAGCCCCGCCGCAATAAGGATAATATTTAAAACCAATGCCAAGTCTGCTATAAAACCCGAACCTTTATAATAGATAATCATAAATATGATTACAAGAAGACCGCCTATACACACGGAAATAATCCCTTTGTTAATTGAATCAGCTCCAAGGGAAGGGCCCACGGTTCTTTCCTCAAGTATCTTAACCGGCGCTGGGAGAGCGCCTGCACGAAGAGCAATGGCAAGATCGCTGGCTTCTTCTGTTGTAAAACTTCCGGTTATGCGGGCCTCGCCGCCTGTAATCTTTTCCTGAATAACAGGCGCAGAATAAACCGTATTGTCTAAAATAATTGCAAGCCGTTTTTTTACATTGTTTTCTGTTATTTTGGCAAAGATCCTTCCACCTTTTTTATCAAAACTGATGGATACATACGGTTCGTTGTATTGTGAATCTATTTGAACCCTTGCATCTGTCAGGTTAGCTCCTGTTAAAAGCGTTTGTTTTTTAATAAGAAAGTGATCTTTTATTTCCCGCTTTGTTTCCGGATCTTCTGTGATATGAACAAGAATTTCGCTTCCACGTGGAACACTTCCCTTTAGAGCAGCATTAACATCATGTGTTTCATCCACAAGTTTGAATTCTAAAAGAGCTGTTTTACCGATAAGATCTTTTGCCCTCTGTGTGTCCTTGATTCCGGGCAGTTGTATAAGGATACGGTTTTCGCCCTGAAGCCTGATATCCGGTTCACTGACGCCGAATTGATCTATTCGGTTTCTTATGGTTTCAAGAGCCTGCGCTGTGGCAAGTTTTTTGATATGCCCGGTTTCTTTGTCAGGCAGATCCATTACTATGGTCAGGACCTCATCATCTGTTGATTTCGAAACGATACGCAGTTCTTTAAACTCCTTGTCTAAAAGAGTCTCAAACTTCCCAACATTTTCCTTTCCCTGCATCCTGAGAAATATCTTTGCGCCGTCAATCCTGTCTATGCTGAGATATCTTATCTGGTCTTTCCTTAAAACACCGCGGAGTTCATGGGTTATACGATCTATTGTACTTTCCACGGCTTTTTCCGTTTCGACTTCAAGGACAAGATGCATGCCTCCCTGAAGATCAAGCCCGAGATTTATCTTCTTATGGGGCCACATCGCCGGCTTTATGGTAGGAAGTATATAGATGACAGCAACTATTATAACTGTAAGAACCAGAATGAGTTTCCAGGAAAGATTCTTCAATGATATATTCCTTTATTAAGGATGAGTTCGTAAAAAATTGAATTCATCAGGTGTTAGGTGTTAAGTGTTAAGTTAAAACAATTAGCTGCTCAAGTTTCGCACCCATAAAAACGCTTAAATATCAACAAGTTTTACATAAAATGAGATCAATATTTTTGATGAACATTTTTTCAAAATAAAAAAACAGACCCCGCGCCAATTAAAGCTTTGCGGATATTGCTCCTGCATTGATTTTGGCATAGCAATTGTCTATCTATTTGAAATTATACAATTTACTGCTATAATCAGACCATGCGGAACTTGAGTTATCTATTTATCAAGCTCTTAACACTTAAACCTGGCACTTAACACATTTCATTCTTTATCACATAAAAACCCCAGAATCAGTCAAATCGCCGGACAGTCAAATCAAAATCAGGTATCCGCGCGCGCTCGACATTCATCAATGGGGCTTTTAGAAAGCTTTTTTTATTTACTGTCTTTCCCCTGCTGGGGCTGTAACGCAGGCTGGTTCAATGCCGCAACATTGCTTCGATTAAGCTTCACACGAACTTTTTCCGCTATTTCCACTGTTATTGTGGTATCAGTTACACCTGTAATACGTCCATAAAGACCGCCGGTTGTTATTACCTGGTCTCCCTTTTTAAGACTGCCGATCATTGCACGCTGTTCTTTCTGCTTTTTTTGCTGGGGCCGGATCAACAAAAAATAAAATATAGCGAACATCAATATAATAGGAATAAAAGACGCGAATCCACCCGCACCCTGACCACCTGCACCTGCTCCACCCTGACCCATTGCATATGCCAAACTAACCAAAATCAATCCTCCTTTTGAATTACTATTTAATTTTAATGTATTCGTAAAAAAAACCAAAATTGCTATTTACAAAATATGTCAAGCGTTAACCATTTAATATGAAAATTAAATATTTTATCTTAACACCCAACATCTGATGAATTCGACTTTTTACGAATTCATCGATTTTCATTCCAAACCATTTCAGTACAGCCAAATACACTGGCTATAGTAAGTTTAATATCCGAGACGCTACCTCCAATACTTTTATCGTCTACCGGGAATCTGACAAGATAGACAGATTTCCATGGCGATATAAATGGGAAAAAGTGACATGTAACAGCATTAACTTTTTTAATTTTTCGAATTTCAACCGGTTTAAGCCGCTTGTTTTCCCCAACAGTCAAATATATTTTCCAGATAGAATCCTTTTTGCTGAAATCATTCCACTTTTTATCCGGAACATATGCAGCCAGCACAAAATCATTGTAAGCTGCAGCAGCCTTTTTTTGATCCTTTGCAAACTTTTCCTTTTCTGCGCCGGTAAGCTTGTGAAGCCTGATATACTCGATTGAATAGGCGTCTCTAAACTGAGAGGATTTAAAGGTGGCGGAAGCTATCAGTTTAACATCAAGCCCCATGTAAACACGTGCTTCCCTGGTCCATTTATCAAATTCTAATTTATAAGAACTGCCATGATATGGATCAGATGATTCTTTAAGCCGTTTAATCGGTTCAACAACCTGACATCCGTAGCAAAGAATAACAACAATAATTAATAATATTTTAACAAAATACTTATTTATCAACTTTGATGATCCCGTAAAAAGCTATAATATGCCGCTCTGCTGCACTGTAACCGAAAATAACTTATCGATTATATCAAAAAGTTATGTGGTTTAACTATTTGAAAGTACGGTATGTTGCTTCACCATTACTAATCAAATACACGTTTAAAAATGGCGCTGATATACTTTAAATGATAGCTTACGTCAAATATTTCTTTGATTTTTTCCTGACCGAGCTGATTGCAAATCTTTTTATTGTTCATAATCAGATCTTTAAAATCATGTTTTTCAGCCCATACCCGCATGGCCTCTTTCTGTACAATTTTGTAAGCATCTTCGCGGGACATCCCCGATTCTGCAAGGGCTATCAATACCTGCTGTGAAAAGATCAGGCCTTTTAGCGTATTAAGGTTTTCCTCCATTCTTTTGGGATATACAACAAGATTTTTTATTATACCTGTAACCCTGTTTAACATATAATCCATCAATATCGTGCAATCAGGGGCAATAATCCTCTCCACGGAGGAATGACTGATATCTCGTTCATGCCACAGCGGTATATTCTCTAAGGATGCAATTGCGTTTGATCGTATAATACGGGCAAGACCACAAAGATTTTCAGAGCCGACAGGATTCCTTTTGTGAGGCATGGCTGAAGAACCTTTCTGGCCTTTTGAAAAAAATTCTTCAGCCTCAAGGACCTCGGTTCTTTGCAGATGCCTTATTTCAAAAGCCATTTTTTCAATTGATGAGGCCATAATAGCAAGAGTTGTAAAATATTCGGCATAACGGTCCCTTTGAACTATTTGTGTCGAGGCAGGAGCAGGTTTGAGCTTTAGTTTTTTGCATACATATGCCTCAACAACCGGAGGAATATTTGCGAATGTTCCCACCGCGCCTGAAAGTTTTCCAAAGCTGACAGTTTCAACAGCTCTCTCAAATCTATCCCTGTCTCTGCGCATCTCATCATACCAGACCGCTAATTTCAACCCAAAGGTAATCGGCTCCGCGTGTATTCCATGGGAGCGTCCGATCATCACAGTATTTTTATACTTTAGAGCTTTTTTCTTTATAACATTTAAAAGTATGCCGCAATCTTTAAGAATAATTGTGCCGGCCTGCCTGAGAAGATACGCCATGCTTGTATCAAGAACATCTGATGAAGTAAGTCCCATGTGAACATATCTTGAGTCCGGCCCCACATGCTCTGCAACACTTGTTAGAAAGGCAATAACATCATGTTTTGTTTCAGCCTCAATCTCTTCGATTCTTTTAACTGAAAACCCGGCTTTTTTCTGTATATTTTCAAGCGACTTTGGGGGAATTTTTCCATTTTTTGCCAGCGCCTCACAGGCAAGTATCTCAACTTGCAGCCATGCCTTATATTTGTTTTCCTCTGTCCAGATATCTCCCATTACTTTTCTTGTATATCGCTTTATCATAATTCAATGTTTCCTTGAACTGGTTGCTCGTTGCTTGTTGCTTGTTATGAATTGAGGAGCGAAGCGACACCATTATTCAAAATTCGATGTTGGACGTTCGACGTTCGACGTTCATCCCTTTTCTCTTCTAATCCTCTGACCTTCTGATCTTTTGCTTGTTGCTGGTTTTCTGGCCTCTGACATCCGACCTCTGTTTCTTTCTCTTCTAATTCCCGATCTCTAACCCGTGGGCAGGCACAGGGGCCAGCCCCTATTCTGGCATCTGATTCCTCTAATCCTCTAATCCTCTGACATCTGTTTCTTTTGCTGGTTGTTACTTTCAGCTCTACGCTCTATGCTCCCTGCTCACCCTTCCGCAGGCATCCAGAGCGTTTCACCATCAAACCGAATTTCCTTTACCTGTTTATAATCGATTTGCTCAAGAAGAGCAAAAATCCTGTCCATCCGGTAAACAATAATTTTGTTTAAAGAAGCAATCAGGTTAAGATTAACACCCAGTTTTTTTTCTTTGATGTTGTAAATGTAAACAGTATGTTCTGAAAACTTTAAAAGTTTGCCCACTCCGGAGCTAAAACCCTCGCTGTCGGGTTCGTCGGCAAACTTGGAAAGTGTAATACCTTTGTGGTTAAAATACTCTGTTAAAAATTTAAAATGTATATTCCAGATGTTGTCTCCGGGTTGAACCACATATATTCCAAATGATTCTATCCTGTTCCCATGACCCTTACTCCTGGAACTTATATCTCGTTCAATAATATCGCCTGATTCAAGACGTATCTTATCAAGTAGTTCCTGCATAGGGATTGTTGCATCACCAATTTTGACAGATTCATCGGACCTGGCTATAATGTCAACCCCTTTTTCAACCCCGAACTCTGTTTTACGCTTCTGGATAAGGAACTGAAGCTCCTTATCCTTTTTCAATTTATTGTAATCTATGACAGTCTGAGATTCAACCGGTAATCGAACTTTGGGAGGCATTTCTTTTGAAACAGAATCTTTCCCATCCTTTATTAATAACAATACTCCTGTGGCGGCAGTAACAACAATAACCGCGCAGATTACAATAATATAAAAGATTTTCTTACTGTTTTTTTGAAGCATAAATTATCACTTCTTCTGTTTTTCACAAACGATATTACTTTCCCCCGGAATCATCGCTTTGTCCCCTTTAATTACAATAAAGAGCTTACGCCTATCTTCCAGCTCAATTATTTCCTTGCGTTTTTTATTTAGTATATAGTCGGCAACCTCAACCGGCACCATCGCTGCTACACCGGTTATCCCTTCTTTTAATGTTTCAAGACGAAGTTTGCGCAAAAAACTTACTCCAAGAGCTTCAGGAGATGGTATCAACCCTTTCCCTTTGCAATATTTGCAGTGATCAAAACTTCCGGATTCAATGGATGGCCTGATCCTCTGCCGTGACATTTCAATCAGCCCAAACTTTGAGATCTTTCCAATTTTTATCTTGGCCTTGTCTCCCTTTACATGGGTTTTTAAAGTCCTTTCAACTTCTACCTTATGCTTCGAATCTCTCATATCTATTAAATCAAGCACTATAAGCCCGCCCAGGTCCCTTAATCGCAACTGACGCGCAATCTCCTCGACAGCTTCAATATTAGTTGCAAATGCTGTCTGTTCAACAGATTTTTTCTGGGTTGCCTTTCCTGAATTTACATCTATTGAAACCAAGGCTTCGGTTTGCTCTATTACAATAGAACCACCGGATTTTAACTTAACGCGGCTTTCAAATATGGATGCGATCTGAGTTTCAAGCTGATGTTTTGTAAATATAGGCTTGGCGCCCTTATAGAGTTTGACTATTTTGGTATGTTTCGGCGATATGATATGCATAAAATCTTTTGTTTCACGATACACTGCAACATCATCTATAAGGATTTCGGTAACATCAGGTGTAAAATAGTCTCGGATGGATCTCAAAACCAGATTTCTTTCCTTGTAAAGAAGCGCCGGAGCTTTTTTGTCC
Source organism: Deltaproteobacteria bacterium (assembly GCA_019314185.1). The sequence continues at coordinate 7,041 of JAFCZU010000006.1, forward strand.
ATCACATTTTTTTTGATGTTTTTCCATAATCGCAGGAGATATCTCACATCTTTGGCCAGAAGCGCCTTTGTACAATCTATACCAGCAGTGCGGACGATGATTCCAAATCCTTCTGGCAGGTTCAGCCCGTTTATTATATCCTTCAGACGCTTCCGTTCTGCTTCATCCTCAATTTTGCGTGAAATGCCCTTTGTATCGCTTCCAGGCATAAGAACCAGAAACCTTCCGGGCAAAGAAATATATGTTGTAAGCATGGCCCCTTTTTTCATGAAAGGATCTTTTGTGATCTGCACAACAAGTTCTTGGCCGCGCTTAACAATATTTTTTATGGAGGGTGTTCCTGACTGATTATCTTGATAGTATTCACTATGTATTTCATGTTTCTGCAGAAACCCGTGCCTCTCTAAGCCATAATCGACAAACACAGCCTGAAGACTTGGCTCTACACGAGCAATAACAGCTTTGTATATGTTGCCATGAGTAATTTCCCTTGCAGCGCTTTCAATATGAAATTCTTCCAGCTTGCCGTCTTTAACCTTTGCAATTCTGCATTCTTCAGGATCTACCGCATTAATTAATATGTTACAGCTCATATATTTTTATTTTTTCCTTTTTTACCCGTTTGTTAAATTTGATGACTTCGTAAGTACTTATTTTTTGTTAAAATATGAAATTGCTATATACAAGTCAAATCATTTCTCTTAAAGAGAAGCATCAATGCTAATGAACTCGTAAAAAGTCCAAATCTTCCACTTTGACCACAATGTATAGCGTTGTTAGCTTTTATCATGCTCAACACATTGTGGTAGCAAATTGTTTTCGGACTTTTTACGAAACTGTCAGAGTTAAACCCAACAGCAATTGCTTCACACATTTCATCGAATTACTGATTCCTGCTTGTCTTTAGAATTGTCCCTTTTTCGCAAAACTTTGATATTTTCGTAAAAAGCTACAAAAATTATTTATCTAACACGACAAAAGTGTTTTAACACTACCAGACAAGACGGTTTGTGTCAATTAATCAACCAAAAATCAATATACTTGACGCTGAAACTTTTTTTTGTGGTATAAGAGTAAAGAATCTTGGCCCAAAAGACCAAGTTTTTCAAAGTAAAACAAAAAAGCTAATGTTTAAATAACTAGTCGAGCATAATTAACCATGGTTACCATTGAATCGGCAGGCATTACCGACGTTGGTAAAAAGAGAAAAAATAACGAAGACTACCTGTTCCTTGATGACGATCAGAAGCTGTACGTTGTTGCCGACGGCATGGGCGGACATCAGGCCGGAGAAATAGCCAGCAAGCTTGTAGTAGAAACAATCCGGGACTATATGAAGCAATTCAAGGATGGGGGTAAAGCTGAAGAATTTGATAACTCAGACAAAACTCTCTCCAGGGAGGCCAACCGGTTATTAGCCTGCATCAACACGGCCAATAATGTCGTGTATAATGTCTCCCATACAAAAAATACTTACAGCGGAATGGGCTCCACTGTATCGGCTGTATATTTCACCGACAAAACTCTTGTCTCCGCCAATGTTGGTGACAGCCCGATTTATCTTGTTCGCAACGGAAACGTAGAGCTTCTGTCAATAACTCACAACCTGTTTTCCGAGATGGCGGCTCTTGATCCCGACATGGTCATGCAAATTAGCCCTGAATTTAAACATATACTCACCAGAGCCATAGGAACACAAAAAAGCGTAAAAGCTGATATCTGCGAAATTCGGTATTTCAAAGAAGATATTCTGGTTATTAGTTCCGATGGGTTGAGCTACAAAGTCTCTCAGGAAGAAATACTTGATATTGTAAATAAAGAGCGGCCCGACAAAGCCTGCCGCTCACTTGTAGAGCTGGCCAATAAGCGTGGGGGAGATGACAATATTACTGTTATTACTTTAAAGATAAAAGCTGTTAATAACACCTCAATTGGACAAAAAGCTTAATTGATAGTTGTCGGGGCAAGAATCGGGGATCAGCGAGCTTAAAAAAAATCTTATTGTTTTAAATGGGAGTATTACCAGTTTGTTAAAATTGGAATGATATCCCACAGCATCATCTATTTATCGGGCGGGGTAAACCCGCCTGCCGACCAGTCGTATTCTGAAAAACAGATAACCGACATGCTTGCTAAAGCAGGTGTAAAGGAAATCCAACGCCTTTCTTTCCAGGAACCGAATGATTCAGGGATTATTACTGGGGTGATTTGAATAATGCTTCCTGCAGGAATCGGACTCGCAAAACTGCTTTTTTTGCCTGTCTCGACCAAAGGGGATTATTATATCCTCTTTATTTTGCTTCGAACAACAAAATGCGCCATATGAAATAAGAGCAAAACATAATTTTCGGATGCTCCTATGTACAATTTGTTCGGCAAGCAGAATGTCCTGTTGTAGCGATTATCAAAACAAGGAAATTGGTTAAGAAATGATCAAGAAAAAGAAACCTGTCTTTAAACTGACTTGTGAGTATTGTAAATTCTATCATTTGCGTATTTGTACAGCGTTCGGAAAACAGGTTAAGGGCAGCGACCCTGCTTGTAATGATTTTAAAAAGGCAGACGCTTTCTGGTGCAACAAGAACAGTTATCAAATACTTACGGTTGTCTGTCTAAACCGTCAGAACCATAATTGCCCTGGATGTGTTCATTGCCGGCAGGGGCAAGGCATACGAAGCTTTATGAACCAAAGACAGTTAGCGCTTTTTGACAGGTTTTCATCATAAAAACCAGAAATGAGATAAAAATGAATACTGTAAAAGGCGACTTAATAAAATTAGCTTTGAATGGAAAATTCGATGTGATCATCCATGGATGTAATTGTTATTGTACTATGGGCGCAGGAATTGCAAAGACTATAAAGCATGAGTTCCCTGAAGCTTATAAAGCAGATTGCAAAACCGAAAAAGGAAATGAGTCAAAATTAGGGTCTTATTCATCCGTTGCAATTTATAAAGAAAATCACCAAATAACAGTAGTAAATGCATATACGCAGTATAATTACAAAGGAAAAGGCGTTAAGGCAGATTATGAAGCTGTTAGATCTGTTTTTAAGTCGATAAAAAATGATTTTTCAGGAAAAAGAATTGGATATCCTAAAATTGGCGCTGGTTTAGCTGGTGGCGACTGGAATATTATTTCAAAAATAATTGATGATGAATTAAAAGATGAAAATCATACTTTAGTTGAGTTTTCATCATAACAAGCGATATCATAATATGTTGATAGTCCAGAAGATTGCTTCGTCGTTTTGCTTTTCTAAATGATCAGAATCAGGCAAGAAGATCCTTAATGCTTTTAAGCTCAATGCGGATATCGTCTAAAATATTTGTGCTTTTCTTTTCTTTCTTTTCGGGGGTTGTGGAGTTAAGATGTTGCTTTGCTCCCTGGATTGTAAATTTCTTTTCGTAGAGAAGTTCTTTGATTTGAAGAATTAATTCAACATCCTTTTTGCGGTACAGTCTCTGGCCTGACGATGTTCGCTTTGGGTTGATTTTTTTAAATTCGGTTTCCCAGAACCTTAAAACATATGTTGGAAGTCCTGAAATTTCACTTACTTCTCCGATCTTGAAATACAGCTTGTCAGACAGTTTTTTCATGTAATGCCGGCTGCTTTGCATTGCTGTTAAGATTGTCAGACAGGAAGCGACGCATTAAATTCCTTTATAAGCCTACCGGTAATCCCCCTGTGAATTGAATTTACTGTTTCATCCTCAAGTGTTTGCGTAGCTGATCTGTATGTAATTCTGAATGATATGCTTTTTTTGCCTGCCGGAACAGGACTTCCTTCATATACGTCGAACAAATGCAGATTTTCCACAATTTCTTCATCAAGGTCTTTAACCATCTGTAATATATTCACTGCCTCGGTATCTTTGTCGACAATAAGTGTAATATCCCTTGATGTGGCAGGAAACTTTGGTATGGGCTGTGCTAAATTAATATCAGGCACAATTCCGATAAGTTTGTCGAAATCGAGTTCAAAAACATATGCTTTCTGCTTTAAATCATAATTTTGCAGAACAAGAGGATCAACTTCTCCAAGCAGGCCGATTACGTCATTACCAACAACGATCCATGCTGAATATCCCTGTTTTGTATAACAACAGGCATCAGGCTCTATAGCGGTAAAGGTTGTGCCTGTTATTCCAAGATTCCTTAAAAGCTCTTCAACAGCACCTTTTAAGTCATAAAAATCACAGCTTGTTTCCTTTGAGTACCAGGATGCATTAACCCTTGCGCCTGTCCAAAGACCCGATAATACTTCAAACTCATCCGGCTGACTGTCTTCCTGCCCGGTATTCAAAAAAACATTGCCGATTTCAAACAGCTTAATATTCCTGTTCTGCACGGAAATGTTATATTGCATTGTTCCAAACAGGCACGGTATGAGGGATGTACGCATTGTGGATTGATTTTCCGCAATCGGATTCAAAACGTGCATTACCTGTCTTTTGGGATCATCAGCTTTAAGTTCGAGACGATCACATGACAATTTATTGATAAAACTGTAATTGATCGCTTCAGTAAAACCAAGACAGGCCATGAGTTGCTTAATGCGGTTTCTCAGGTCGATTTTTTTTGACGGCGGCTTTGCTTCCGCTGGTATTAGCGGAAAGGTCGTTGCAATATTATTATAACCGTACAATCGCGCAACCTCTTCGTCCAGGTCTTCGCATCTGTTTATATCTACCCTGAAAGATGGCGGAATAACTCGGAGCTTATCATCATTGATTTTTTCAACAGCGAATTCAATGGACTTTAAATATTGCTTAATTGCATCCTGAGACAGACTTGTGCCGAGACGACGATTTGAAGCATCGACGCTTAGTGTGATTAGCCTTTCAGACACAGGATTTGGATATTCATCAATCATACCGTGAATTATTTTGCCGCCGCAGATTTCTGAGATAAGCTGCGCAGCACGGTTTAATGCTTTAACAGTGCCGTCAGGATCTGTTCCTCGTTCAAAACGGTGGGATGCATCTGTGGCAAGCCCTGTTTTTTTAGAAGTTTTCCGTATGCAGGCAGGGTCAAAGTATGCGCTTTCAACGAGAATTCTTGTGGTGGATTCTTCAATTTCCGAATTCAGTCCTCCCATGACTCCTGCAATGGCAACCGGTTTTTTACCGTCACAAATAAAAAGCATTTCTGTAGAAAGGAGCCGTTCTTTCTGGTCAAGGGTTGTAAATTTTTCCCCCTGTTCAGCAGTTCTGACAACGATCCTGTTTTCTGCAAGGCGGTCAAAGTCAAATGCGTGCAGCGGCTGGCCGGTTTCCATCATTACAAAATTGGTAATATCAACGATGTTGTTTATCGGTTTTAAACCAATAGAAATCAGACGGTCCTGAAGCCAGAACGGAGAAGGTTCAATCTTAATATCAAAAACAAGCCTTGCGGAATATCTCGGGCAAAGATCAGTATCCATTATTGTAACAGAACTGAAGTGTGAAATGTTTTTGCTGGTATCTGTTGATTCAGGAACCTTAATTTCAGGATAGGATACCTTTATTTTCTGAAACGCTGCTATTTCCCGTGCTATGCCGATAATACCGAGACAATCCGGCCTGTTCGGCGTAAGATCGATTTCAAAAACCGTGTCTGAAAGGTCGAGCGCATGATGGAGTTTGTTACCAACAACAAGATTCTGCTCGAGTTCCATAATGCCATCGCCTGATAAGCCGAGGCCTAATTCGAATTGACTGCACAGCATCCCTTTTGACACCTCTCCCCGGATATTACTTTCCCCAAGTATAGTTCTATCAGGGAAACAGGTACCGGGAAGTGCACATGGAGCAAGCATATCCTTTTTTGCATTTGGAGCGCCGCATACAACAGGTATTGTTCTGTCGCCTGTATCCACTTTGCAAAGCTTGAGCTTATCAGCATTGGGGTGTGGGTTAACTTCGACAATACGACCCACCACAACAGTATCCAGGTAGCTGTAACGATCTGAAACAGCTTCAACTTCGAGCCCTGCCATAGTAAGTGCCTCAGCCAGATTCTCTGAATCCATTTTAATGGGGATATAATCTTTTAACCAGCTTAAACTAACTTTCATATCAAAACTGTTTTAAAAACCTTAAATCATTTTCATAAAATTTTCGGATGTCATCAATTCCGTATTTCAACATGGCAATCCGTTCTATACCCATCCCAAAAGCAAAACCAGTATAAACTTTTGTGTCGTATCCGACATTTTCGAACACCGCTGGATGAACCATACCAGCGCCGATAATCTCAAGCCATCCTGTTTGTGAACAGACCCTGCATCCTTTTCCCCTACACATTACACAGGCAATATCAATCTCGGCGCTTGGTTCGGTAAAAGGGAAAAAACTGGGACGGAATCTAAGACTGGTATGAGCATCAAATATTTTGTGAATAAAAGTTGTAAGTATCCCTTTTAGATCTCCGAAAGATGTTTTTTTATCAACAAGCAGCCCTTCCACCTGCTGAAACATGGGGGTATGTGTCAGATCGGAATCACACCGGTAAACCTTGCCTGGAGCAATAATCCTCAAGGGCGGTTTTCGTTTTTCCATTATCCTGGGTTGAGTGGGGGAAGTATGTGTTCGAAGAACTATGTTTTTAGAGATGTAAAATGTGTCCTGCATATCTCTGGCCGGATGATTTTTCGGTATATTCAGGGCTTCAAAATTATAATAATCGGTTTCAACTTCCGGCCCTTCTACTATATCAAATCCCAACCTGGAAAAAATATCGCATATTTCCATGGTAATTTGTGTGATTGGATGCAGCGAACCCCGTTTTACAACTCTTCCGGGAAGAGAAACATCAATCCTGTTATCTGAACCCGCGGGTTCTGCTTCAAGCAATTTTAAGGCTTTTTTAAAAGCTGCATCAAGAAACTTTTTTACCTTATTTGCCTTTTTACCAGCATCCGCTCTTTTTTCCTGTGGAAGACTTGAGATACTTCTTAAGAATTGAGTAACCAACCCTTTTCGTCCCAGATAACAGACTGAAAGGGTTTGGATACTTTCCGGGGTAGAAGCGGTTTTAAGCTTTTTAATCGCCTCTTGTTGAATCTGTTCAATGTTTTTATCCACTTTTTCTTAAAGCCTATAACTGCTGCGCCGCAAGTTCGGTTATCCGGCCAAATCCTGAAGGATCAGATATTGCCAGTTCTGCAAGAACTTTGCGATCAATCTCAATATTGGCAAGTTTGAGTCCGCGAATGAATTTACTGTACGAAATGTTATGCATACGGACAGCCGCATTAATTCTTGCGATCCAGAGCTTTCTGAAATCACGTTTGCGTACTCTACGATCCCTGTACGCATACATAAGAGCTTTATCCACAGCATTTGCGGCAGTACGAAAAAGTTTGCTGCGGCCACCACGAAACCCCTTAGCCAATTTCAAAACCTTTTTTCTACGTTGTCTTGCTTTAAAACCTCTTTTTATTCGCATATTTTTATTCTCCTTACATTAAGCTGGTGTTCATCCACAAATGATAGATTTTGGTTCGAAAGATGCCATTTATGAATGGACACTAACCATAAGACCGCCATCTATCCATTCGGCAAAAGCAGTCTTAATTCTTTATTATTGGATTTATCAATAATATTGCTTTGTCTTAAAGACCTTTTACGTTTTGTGGTCTTTTTTGTTAATATATGATTTGCATGTGATTTCGAAAAGACGAATTTACCTGTGCCTGTTTTTTTAAAACGCTTGGCTGCTGCTCGATTTGTTTTTATTTTAGGCATGTTTTATATTCTCCTTAACTTGTGTCTATGGATTAATCAACACTTGATTATTTCGTAAAAAAACGAATTCATCAAGTGTTAAGTGCAAAGTATTAGGCATTAGGTTAAAACAATTGTCTGCTTAACCATACCCTTAACGCGTAACACCTTAGTGGTAAAATAGCTGCCTTTTTTTAACCTAAGTTGAGCGATTTTTTGCGAAGATATGTGCTGAGATCTTGATGCATAAGGATTTGCAAAAACCACAGGCATACCCGTGGATATGTCGAGGATTTTTGCGAAGCCTTTATGCGCAAAAGATTGGCGCAAATCGAGTAAAAAACCACTCAATTTAGGTTTAAACATAGATGGCGTGAACTGTTGCAAATATCAGCCCACGCCATTATTAAGAACTAATTCTTAATAATATTTGTTTTTATAAACTAAACCTTAGCGCAACAAGATCTTGGGAGACCTTTGGAAAATAAATACTTTATAATCATTTTGGCGCTATGATCATCATCATGGTACGGCCTTCAAATTTAGGATATTGCTCAACCAATGCAATGTCCTCGAGTTCTTCGGCAATTTTTGCGAGTAAATCCCTGCCGCGCTGCGAAAGCATAATTTCTCGGCCCCTGAAAATAACGGTTACTTTTACCTTATCCTTTTTCCCAAGAAACTTCTTTATGTGCCCAATCTTGGTTTGCAGATCGTGATCACCAGTTTTAGGACGCACTTTTATTTCTTTAACCTGAAAGGTGCTTTGTTTCTTTTTTGCTTCCTGTTGCTTTTTGGTCTGTTCGTATTTAAAACGGCCATAATCCATTATTTTGCAAACAGGAGGATTTGCATTGGGAGAGATTTCTACCAGATCAAGACCAAAATCCCCTGCGGTTGCAAGCGCCTTATAAGTTGGAAGAACACCAACCTGATTGCCGTCAGGATCTATAACCCTTACCTCTTTTGCCCTTATTCTATTGTTGATATTTGTTCTGTCTGATCTGGACGGCCTGTTTGTTTTTCTGTGTATAGCTATGCTTTCACCTCCTGAAGATTAACTTAATAAATTTAAAACCCCTTTTTTACGAAGTCATCAATATTACAAACTGTCTGCATATATAACAATATAAAGAAATGCAAGAAAAAAAATGATTTACTTTACGCATATGCATAATCCTTATAAAAAAACTTCCTGCGAAAACAGCAGAAAGCATTTTTGATGGCGTCGTAAAAAGTCACGAATGTAGCTATGGATGGCTACGTTAAAAAGTTTCATATACAAGGCGTAGTGATTTTTCAGAGTCGAAGGCATACATATAGTATGTTGAGAGTCTGAAAAATCACTGCAACGCAGTAGATGAAATTTTTTACGACGCCGTCATTGTATGAGAGTATAGCTGGCCAACAGACTTCCCCTCCAGTATGTATTATCAAATTTTGAAAAATATTTTTTAAAAAGCTCCAGACTCCTGTTACGTAAAATACTTGGCATAACCGGAATCAGGTTATTTCTAAACAAAGGAGCGGATTTTGTCAAATCACACCCCGTACATCCGCTCATTACATCTTCATACGCGTAAACTATTTCGCCAATTCCGCATAAAACAAGAGCACAATAACACATAAGACATGGTTCCAGGGTACAGAACAGGGTTATTTCTTTTGGTTCAATATTTTCCTTAAGACCAGCTAACTTCCTTACAGCGATAATTTCTGCATGATCAATTTCATTGATGGAGTTTCCTGTAGTACCTGTTCTTGATCCGGTCACAAGAATTTTATTCTGATATACCATCACGCATCCTACAGGAAATTCACCGGCAGAAAACGCTTCTCGGGCCAGGTCCAGCGCCTTTTCCATAAAATAATTATAATCCATAAGTATAGGGATTCCCCTTTCTGACAGGATAACAGAATTGACTTGATTTAAAAAAACCATCGTACCGATATCCTGTTTATCAACTAATTCTATCCTGTTAACGCTTCAAATGTACAGTATGTGATATAGATTGAAACTTTTGCAGCCTTCTTTCAAATTCTTTTTTCAGGAACTGGGACATAGCAAAATCTAATAATATTTTCGTTCCTAAAATTTTATTTCATGATTAGCATGAACATTATCCAGTCTATCCAGTTAATCCTGTCAAGGTTTTAACAAAATTTGCCCGCAGAGCCTTATGTTCTAAGTAGCGTCATATTGAGCAGCTTCCATCAATTTCGAGAGCGTAAATAATTCTGGATTCCATTGTGGTCTGCTTTGCAGAAATAGGCTTAAATTTTTTACCAGCTACATTTTTAATGATTTCAGGTTTTGAAGGTATTGAATCAAGACTATGTAAAATAACATTACCGGTTGATCCATCGATAATCTCTGCGTCTTCGCCGTTTGTTGCAACAACAAAAGGCACCTGATAATCTGCCACAAGCCTGGAGGCTGCCAGCACACTACGGCGTCTGGTTACCAGGGAGCCAGGGGCATATTTAATTATCATACAAATTTTTCCTGATAATGTAACCATAAAATCAATAATTGAAATTGCACTTTTATCTCCAACTTTCACATAAAGTTCACAACCGATTTTGATATCTTTTTTTTGATAACCCTTATCATTGATAAGCAAACGAGCCAATTTTTGCCTGTATTGTTCGTCATGCGTGTCTTTTATGGTTTTACCTGTAATGAAATCGACAAGTTCACCGAGCACGAGATAACCTTTACCCATTTGATTCCTTAACTCCTCAAAAAAAAAGTAACATTTTTTACTTCAGAGGCCACAGATAAAACCTTTTCACTCCACTTGTCAATCTGCTTTGCCATTTTGCATTGTTATCGAGTTTACTGCGAAATCGTTGAACGCCAGCACAAATGGTGGATATGGCCTCGTCTGTATCGTCATCATTCAACCCTTTTTCCCCGTCTGGCAGAGCAATGCGCATAGCTTTGCGCAAACTGTCGAAAACCTGACAGCGCCAGTGCAGTTCTTGAACTCCCTGCTGAAACCAGATCTTCCGGGGAATACTCCAGACACTGCCTTGCAGATGCCTTTACCCATGTCATAAACACAAGCCTGTGGAGTGCAAAGTCTTTTTGTAATTTTTGCAGAAAAAGGTACAATATGATCTGCATGCTCACTTGGAACTTTCACGTTGCCCAAGATAATTTCACTCAGACTGTCCATGCCGGTGCATCCCCATCCCAGATGAAGGATATATCCGCCGAAGAGCCCCATTGATTTACTTGTGGCATGCTGGATAATCGTAACGATCAGATGCGTGGTTCGCGATAGTGGGAGATTCGCCTGAGGTAGACGCCCTCCCTGTCTGCGTACAACGCACAGGCAGGCTTGTACTTGAACAAAATTGATCGCCCCTTAAACTCAGGTGGCGCTGCTCGAAGCTCACTGCAGCCTGATGCGACATGCAGCACGTTCGGGGAACGTGTCCTACAGAAACTATCGGCACAAAGATAGATGTAGGGCCTGTTCTCCGAACCGGCCGAAACTTAGTGCAGCCGGTTTGTTTCATAAAACCAAAAAATTATGCAAAAGTTATTTTCGTCTGCAATGCCGACAAGAAACCTGATCCTGTTCCTGTGCGGAGTTTTGGGGAGAGGGCAATAAAGATTGATTATAAAGCAGACAAAGAGCTAAATCTTTATGAAGGAAAATCCCATACCATCCTAATGTGTCTTTACCAGCTAAGTGATTCTAATATTTTTAATGAATTATCTAAAAGTAAAGACGGGCTTAATAAACTTTTAGGGTGCCTGCGTTTTGATGAAAGTGTAGTTGGATTTAAAAGGATTATTGTTCAACCCGGCGAAAATAAAACCGTATATCTTGACAGAGCTGAAAAAGCCAAATGGGTTGGACTGGTCGCGGGCTATTATGATCTGGCGCCCGGTCAAATTACCCATCTTTTTGAGATTCCGGTTGTTATTAAGACAAAGGGGCTGTTGTTTAAGAAACGAACTGCAGAAATAGAAAACATGTCAATTAATCTGATTCTGGGCCCCAGCGCCATTCACAATATTGGAGATAAATGATGATTTCGAAAAAACCGCTTTTTTGGCACCAGGGCCTGTTTTTACAGCCTCAGCATTTCCAGTATTTAGATCAATATTTCCAGTCTTTGCTGTCACCTGTGCTTCAGTACCACTGCCCCTATTTTTGGGGGGTTGTTGAAATGGAGGTTAATAAATCCGCCTTGGAAAATCGTACATTTGAGCTGTTTAAGGGGAGGTTTTTATTCCAGGACGGCACAGATATAGTTTCTCCAGGCAACTGTGTTATTCAGCCCCGATCATTTGATGAAGCATGGGTGGAAGCGGAAAAACCGTTTACAATTTATTTGGGATTGCAAAGATTTGACAAGGCGGCACAAAATGTCACAGTACTTCCCGGCCTGGACGACCTGTCCGGTATCAGCACACGGTTTGTTGCCACTGAGAATCCTGAAGAAATGGTAGATATATACGGGGGCGGGCCTCCGGCTCAGGTAAAAAGATTAAATTATGTATTGAAGATATTTTGGGAAAATGAAGTAAAAGAGCTGGGCAACTATTATCTTATACCTTTAGCCCAATTACAGCGGGATGGTAAGGAAATAAAATTCTCTCAAAAGTTTATTCCTCCAACAATATCTATATCCGGTTCCGATGAGCTTGTGAAAATAATAAAAGAGATTCGTGATCAGGTGGCTTCACGCTGTCGCCAGCTCGAAGAGTATAAAAGTCCCAGGGAAACTACAGTCTTCAGATTTTGAAGCAAGCTATATGATCTATCTTCTGGCTTTGCGTTCTTTAAACAGATTCGTGCCCGTTCTTTTTCATCTTATGGAGACGCCCAATATCCATCCCTGGGTCTATTATGGGGTATTAAGGCAGTTAGTCGGTGAATTGAGCACATTTTCAGAGCAGGTAAACGCAACAGGGGAGCTGTTTGACGGGACAAGGGTGTTGCCGATCTATGACCATCAGAAGCTATGGCCCTGTTTTTCCGATGTTCATACTTTAATAACCGGTCTGCTTAATAGAATTATTATTGGCCCTGAACATGTAATCAGGCTGAAGCGTGATGGGGATTATTTTGCATCTGAGGATATTCCGGCCAACGTCTTTGACAGCCGGAATGTTTTTTATCTGGCAGTTAAGACGGATGATGACCCGAACAGTACTATTGAGTCCATCCGGACAATAGCTAAATTAAGCAGCCCCGAACATATTGGAACGCTTATTTCTAGAGCTTTACATGGGATTAAATTAGAGCAAAGTATGGTTCCACCTCCGGGATTGCCGAGGAGGCCGAATGTTTTTTACTTCCAGATAGATCATAACAGCCCCCAGTGGGCTGATGTGCAGCAGTCAAGAAACATCTCACTCAGGTTTTTCTTTAAAAGAGACTCTTTTCTCCTATCCAGGGCGGTCCTTTCCTGGCTATCGATTTATACAAGAATATTTTATGTTGCCGGAAAAATTTCTCTTTTTTGACCTGACCGGCCTTGATAAATGGCTTAACAGGGGTGAGGGCTCGGATTTTGAGATCATCTTTGAACTTGGAAATATCCAAATTGCAATGCCGGAAATAAAGCCGGAAAGCTTTATTCTTTTTGTTTCTCCTGCTATCAATGTTTTCCAACATGAAGCAGATCCCATCAGGGTTGATCATAAGCAGACTGAATACAGGGTAAGGCCGACGGCCGACATTAATAGCCACTATCAGACATATTCCGTTGACAGTGTAATCGGAATCGTGCAGGGATCTGTTGAACATCGTGAGTATGCACCCTTTGCATTTTTTGGTCGGCAGGAAGCCGAAGTTCCGATTTATAATATTAGCAGAAAAAAATCTCTCGTTGATCAATCATCGAATGTTTATTTGAGTCTGACATATCCTCCTTCAGCCGAGCTTTCTGTTTCCGAGACCCTGTCTATCTCTCTTACATGCACAAATGCTTCTCTTCCGGAAAATTTACAGCTCGGTGATATTTCCAGGCCCACTCAAACTTCGCCGGAGCTGATGGAATTTAAAAACATTCTTCCGCCTACTGCCCCTGTCCAGCCCCCCATCGGGGGCAATATGCTCTGGAAATTTCTATCTCATCTCTCGTTAAATTATTTATCCCTCGCACGTGCCGATAATATAAAAGAGCTGCTGAGTCTTTATATTTATCCGGAGGGACAAAACAGGGCGAAGATTGCCTCCAACACAAAACGTATTGAAGAAATTCAAGACATTCAGGTTGTGCCTGTTGACCGGCTGATATCAGGGTACATGATGCGTGGCCAGGAAATTCGGCTTAAACTTAGAAAGGATAATTTCGCATCTACCGGAGATATGTTTCTTTTTGGATCTGTCATGGATTATTTTTTAGGCGTATACAGCAGCATGAATTGTTTTACTCAATTTTCTGTTGAAGAAAGCATAACAGGGGAGATATATTCATGGCCACCCAGGATTGGCGACAGACCTTTGACATAAAAGAAGAACTCTTAAAAAACGGCAACCAATTTTCTTTTATTCAGGCAGTGCGGTTGCTTCATTATATAATCCGAAAAGACCATCAGGATGACGGGCGCAAAGACAGTAATATTGGCCGATCCATCAGGGTAAGACCGAAATTATCCCTTGATTTTCCCGATACCGATATCGATTCCATAGAAGAAATTTCCGCGTTCCGCTCAGGGACTAAACAGGCTTCTGTCAGATGCTTTACAGATGGAGCGTATGGAAATTGATCAATGCATCTCCAGAATGGCGGCTATTCCTGAGGACCAGCGTTTTTTTCTGGGTGTTTCCGGGGCAGAACTGGGTTTAAACAGCTATCTTGGTCAGGAGATTGACGACCGGATGGGTTCATTTCGGATCAGGATAGGTCCGATTGATGCCGATACCTTCCATGATTTTCTGCCGAATACCGGTAAGTTTGATACTATGGCACAACTTATCCGTTTGTATATGGACAAGCCTTTGATATGGGAAAATGAAATGGTTTTAAACGCTGATGAAGTAAAAACGGTCCGTCTTGGCGAACAGCGCTGGTCACACCTTGGCTGGGATACCTGGATGTTTTCGGATAAGAATTATCCTCACGATGTGAGCGCTAAGTTTCAAGAGCAGATAACGCGTAAGGCAGGGCTTTAGCCCTGCCCTACGATTTTCCCCAAGAAAGGAGAAAGCTCATGATAACCGTAGATATTAAATCCCTGTTAATTCACCTGAACCCGTTTTGCACAAACGCGCTTCAGTCGGCAGCCGGGCTCTGCGTTTCCCGATCCCATTACGAGGTTACGGTGGTGCATTTTCTGGTTAAATTTTTAGATGAACCCCAGTCTGACCTGCCTCTTATATTCCGTCAGTTTGACATGGACCCGGGTCGTGTCAAAAAGGCGCTGGAGGAAACCCTTGAGGAATTCAAAACAGGAAATGCTGCAAAACCTGTTTTTTCACCCCTCCTTTTAGAACTTGTGCAGGATGCCTGGATGATTGCCTCCATTGACCTTGGAGAAAAAACAATACGTTCAGGGGCAATCCTTCTGGCCTTTTTGTCCAAACCTACATTTTTTGCATCAGGCAGATATGCGGATTTGTTGAAAACCATCGGCAGAGAAGCCCTGACAGCTCAATTTTGGAATATCACCAAACATTCCATGGAAGAAAAGACAGCGGCCGCGGCTCTTGGAACTGGAGAAGCGGCGGAACGAGCAGGAGCAACAGGCGCCGGCACGGCACTGGGCCGATTCTGCACGGATTTTACACAAAATGCCAGGGAAGGAAAGATTGATCCTGTTTTCGGCAGGAATAAAGAAATTCGCCAGATGATCGACATACTGGCGCGGCGGAGAAAAAACAATCCCATCTGTGTGGGTGAAGCCGGTGTAGGAAAAACAGCGGTGGTGGAAGGCCTGGCGCTGCGGATAACCGAAGGGGATGTGCCGGATATTTTAAAGGATGTGACCCTGCTTAGTCTTGATATGGGGCTTCTTGAGGCAGGAGCAGGCGTAAAAGGGGAGTTTGAAAACCGACTCAAAGGGGTAATAAACGAAATCAAGGCCTCGGAAAAACCGATTATTCTCTTTATCGACGAGGCTCATACCCTGATAGGCGCAGGTGGGTCGGCAGGTGGCGGCGATGCCGCAAACCTGTTAAAACCTGCCCTGGCACGGGGTGAACTGCGAACCGTGGCGGCAACTACCTGGAGTGAATATAAAAAATATATCGAAAAGGACGCTGCCCTGGCGCGTCGTTTTCAGCCTGTAAAGCTTGATGAGCCGAGTGTTGAAACAAGCACTCTCATATTGAGAGGTCTCAAGGAAAATTATGAAAAGGCTCATAAGGTAATGGTCAGAGATGATGCGGTTCGGGCGGCGGCAGAGCTGTCCGACCGTTATATTACAGGGCGATATCTGCCGGACAAGGCGGTTGATCTTCTTGATACAAGCTGTGCCAGAGTCAAAATCAATATTACGACAAAACCGGACGTACTTGAAGACAAGGAGCGGAGCATCCAGGCGCTGGAGCGGGAAAAGACAGCCTTAGAGAGAGATCAAGTCAATGGAATTGAGATTGATGAAGAGGAGCTGGCTGAGGCAATAAAAAATATAGCAATCTTGACTAAAGAAGCGTCTGAGCTGAAAGAAAGATGGCTCAAGGAGCAGGAAGCAGCCAATAAAGTTCTGGAATTAAGGGCTGGCATCCAGGGACTCGGTGATACAAAGGAGGATGAAAAGAAAGAAAAGAGTCTGAAAAAAGAGATGAAGAAGGCGAATCAGGCTCTGGAAAAGATCCAGGGAGACACCCAGCTTATCCGCATTGAAGTAGATCCCGATGTGGTTGCCAAGGTAGTCTCAGACTGGACAGGCATACCGCTTGGCAAGGTCCTGCGCGATCAGGCCCAGAACATCCTGAAGTTTGAAGATACGCTGAAAGAGAGTATCAAAGGCCAGGATCATGCCTTGAGTATAATAGATGAGGTGATCAAGGCGTCAAAATCCGGGCTAAAAGACCCTGTCCAACCCATAGGAATCTTCCTTCTTGTCGGTCCCTCTGGTGTGGGCAAAACCGAAACAGCCCTTACGGTTGCCGACATTCTCTTTGGTGGAGAGCGTTCCGTTGTGAGTGTCAATATGAGCGAGTTTCAGGAGAAACATACCGTGAGCCGCCTTATCGGATCTCCGCCCGGCTATGTTGGATATGGCGAGGGTGGTATGCTTACGGAGGCGGTGCGCCAGAAGCCATATTCGGTGGTGATTCTTGATGAAGTGGAGAAGGCACATATGGATGTGATGAATATCTTTTATCAGGTCTTTGATAAAGGCGTTCTCTCTGATGGCGAAGGAAGGGTTATTGATTTTAAGAATACGGTGATCTTTCTCACAAGCAACCTGGCCACCGATGTGATTACGGAGATGACCAAGGGGGATGACACGCTTCCCGATGATGCAATTATGAGCGCGGTGCGTCCCATTTTATCCCAGCACTTCAAACCTGCGCTTCTCGCCCGTATGGCTGTCGTTCCTTTTTATACATTAAGGGCAGACGCCATGAAGGGTATCGTCCGTCTCAAATTAGACAAACTTGCTAAACGGCTCATGCAGAATAACAAAATGAAGCTGGTATATAGTCCGGCAGTTGTTGATCAAATCACAGCAAGGTGTACTGAAGTGGAAACCGGCGCCAGAAACATCGATTATATGTTAAGCGGTAATATCATGCCCCGCATGTCCCAGGAAATCTTGTCGCACATGACCGAAGAGGGCATGCCTTCGGAGGTTCACCTCGATCTGAACAAGGACGGGTCGTTTAAGATGAAATTTAAAACCGAGTAAAAGGGGAAACATTTGTTTCACGCAAGCGCGAAGTACGCAAAGAAAAACGTAAAAGGACTTTCAAAGTTGTAGGTTGGGTTGAGCTAAGCGAAACCCAACATAAGGCTTTGCGGTGAATTGCAAAATGAGGTGAAAGATGGACTATCTTAGCAAGAAAAAATTCGATTTTGTGTCTTCTGCCCTGTCCACAGACACATTCGGTGTGGTCAGGTTCAAGGGCTCTGAAGGCTTTTCCATGTGCTATGAGTTTGAGATAGATCTGGTCTCTAAAAATGCTGAAATAGACCTTACCGAAGTTCTCAAAAATCCTGTCACATTTACCATACTGCGGGAGGACGGTGACATCCCTTTCCACGGTATCCTGACACAATTTGAACAGCTTCATGAGGTGGATGAATATGTCTTTTATCGTGCTGTCCTGGTTCCGAAACTGTGGTGGCTTTCACTGACCCACCACAATCAGGTTGTTTTGAACAAGACCGTACCCGAAATAATCGAAGATGTTTTGAAAGACGGCGGCCTTACATCTCTCGATTTTGAGTTTAAACTGGAGAAGGAATACCCAAAGTGGGAATATATCTGCCAGTATAGCGAGAGCTATCTCAATTTTGTGTCTCGCTGGATGGAGCGGGAGGGGATGTATTACTATTTTGAGCAAACAGAGGGTGGTGAGAAAGTAATCATCACCGATACACACATTGCCCACACCGAGATGCCTGAAGGAAAGACCATGTATTATTCTCCACCCTCGGGTCTGGCTGAGTTTCACCGGGAGGAGATTATTAATGCTTTTATCTGTAAACAGAAGATGCTCCCCAAAACGCTTCGTCTCAAAGATTATAACTACCGCACGCCTTCTCTGGAAATTTCAGGCAGCGCTGAAGTTTCAGCACAAGGCAGGGGAGAAATCTATATCTACGGCGAGCATTTTAAAACTCCGAAGGAAGGTAATCAGCTCGCAAAAATCAGGGCGGAAGAATTTCTATGTCAGGAAAAGCGGTTTCATGGCGAGAGCACCATTCCATACCTGAGGCCGGGAT
Organism: Deltaproteobacteria bacterium; assembly: GCA_019314185.1. The sequence continues at coordinate 25,622 of JAFCZU010000006.1, forward strand.
ATCTCTTTGATCTCGATGATCACTACAGGGGGAGCTTTAACCAGAAATATCTTACAATTGAACTTGAACACGAAGGGAGCCAGACAGCCTTTCTTATGGCCGGTATTCAAAAAGGGCTTTCTGAAGTGGAAAAACAGCCTTATTACAGAAACAGCTTTGTATCCATACCTTCCAATGTCCAGTATCGACGAGAGCGTAAAACAGAGAAACCCCGTTTTTACGGCACATTAAACGCAAAGATCGATGCCGCGGGGAGTGGCAAATACGCAGAATTAGACGATCAGGGACGCTACAAGGTTATCCTGCCTTTTGATATGAGCGGCCGGAAAGACGGCAAGGCTTCAACCTTCCTGCGCATGACCCTGCCCTATGTCGGGACAGATCACGGTATGCATTTCCCCTTACACAAAGGCACAGAAGTGCTGCTTACATTTATCGACGGCAATCCAGATAGACCGATTATAAGCGGTGCTGTACCCAATCCTGATTATCCGAGCATGGTCAATACAGGTAATGTCACAGGCGCCGGTATACGGACAGCAAGCGGCAACCAGATATCAATGCAGGATAATGAAGGACACGAGAGGATTTTAATCGGTTCCGGCGATGGCAAAACACGCATCATATGCGGGGCAGGGAGTAGTTCGAAACTGCTGACACAGAGTGACTATCAAGCTAACTGTGCCGATTATTATATGACCCTGGCAAGCTCTGGCACCACAATTGCGAACTCTTTCAGCTGGAGTGCCATGTCCGGCTCACTGGTACCCCAGGTAGGAATTAACCTCCTCAAGCGGTGGAGCCAGGAAGTGGCTGAATGCGATGAACTGGGACACCGGATGGGTGCTATTGATAAAGGTACGCATTTAAAAAATTGGACAAAGACCCAGGAAACACTTCTCTCGGTGACACCCTCGGTTCTGAGTGTCATGTTTAATAGCTGGATAATGTCTTCATTAGCAAAGCATTTAAAGCGGAAAGGACTCGTGAGAGACGACAGCGAATATGGGCAAATTGCGCAGGAATTTACCGCAAAGTTTAAAGACAAAGGATTGATGGCGAAGTGGAAATGGCTTACGGAGCACACCCGCTATCTGCAATTAGTTGCCAGGGCCTACGGATTTGGCACAGCCGGTTCGTATGGGGTTGCCCTTGTGTCTCATATCCCGCAAAAGATAGGAAAGTGGGAATCGAGTGATTTTGTAAAAGGTCTTATTGATCCGAGATGTGCTTCGTTAATAAAGTTAAACAAAGCGTCGCCCGATGTTCTTATTGCTTCAACATCGGGGCATGTCGATATTGCCGGCGATAAGGGTATCCACCTGTATTCGGGTGAAGAACTCCATATCGAAGCGCTTGAAGAAGCAACGATACAAAGCCAGAACCTGATATTAACCGGGGAAGCTCGGGGACGGAAGGGGCTGATTGCCATAAACAGAGACAATGAACCCAAAATCGAGCTTGAAATGAAGCAATCTAAAATCATTCTCGATGATATCACGGGTATTGAAGAGAGCACCGGGGCATCGCTGATAAAACTCAATATTCATCCGCTTGATAAACCGGATGATGTTATTGGTACGATACAGATTAAAAATCCGAATGCCGGTTATTCTGCCAAGAAACAGGCGACGGAAATCACGCTGGAAAATGACAAATGCCTCGTAAAACTGGACAGCGTAAAGGATAAGTTGGAAATCAGTATAAGACAAGATAAAAAATCTGATCCTATCGCACAGATCTGAGATGGATCTTTCGGCAAAAAGAATCAGAGTGATGGCAGAGACAGCCGTCGAGATCGATACTGCTGGAGTAAAGATAGGACAGGGTAAGCAAATGTGTAAATCGGTTGATGTGGGCTCCGACAGCACACGCATCAATTTCAGAGGAAGCGAATTTAATTTTAACGGTAAAAAGGTCAAACTCGGTTGAATGGGAACGGTATGAATATTCACAAGCAGGATGTACACTCAGCCTTTTCAAAGGTATTTCAAGCAAAAGGTAAAAATCACCTGGCCATTACAATTATGAGCGCCTTTCCGTTTGACCGACCGTCTGAAATGCTGGATGAGAGCGATCTCTGGAGTGCCGCCGGTTCCGCCCTGTCGAGCCATGATGTGCTCGACATGTTTATGCCCAAGCAGAATGGAGAGATCCTGGCAGCAGGGAAGTTTTTCAGTCCCGGCAGGATGCCCGTTCGGGCAGGCAGTGTTCGAATATCTGTCGGTTCTAAGAGTAAAACATTGCATGTTTTCGGTGATCGTCGCTGGATAAAAAAGGCCGGTATGGTAAGCGGCATTTCGGATCCGCAGCCGATGACCGAAATGAAAATTACCTATGAAAATGCTTTCGGGGGTTCCGGTTTCAAGCGGAATCCATTGGGAAAAGGAATGGAAGAAAAAGATGCTGAGGGCGCGATACCCCTGTCAAACATAGAGTATCCGGA
>JAFCZU010000460.1 GCA_019314185.1 Deltaproteobacteria bacterium
AGACCGGCGGCGATGTTGTCCAGATCTTCACCGCCTTGTCGCAAATGGACGACATCGGATTGTGCGAGAACACTGCAACGTCCAGCAATTTTGGATGGCCGTAGTGATCGGGCCGCCATTTGTCCGAATTCTTCCACGGACTCAAAACCCAGTTCTTTGGCGTGCATTTCCAGAAACGCGCCGGTGCCCGCGGCGCACAGTTCATTCATAATGAAGTCATTGATGGAAAAACTTCCGTTTTCACCGGGCTGGAGATAGATTAGCTTGTTGTCCTGCCCGCCAATGTCCACAATGGTCCGCACCCCAGGAAAAAGGTGCCACGCACCGTACGAATGAGCATAGATTTCAGTCAGCAAGGCATCTTCCGGAAGATCAAGGGCCTCCTTGACGATCTCTCGGCCGCTTCCGGTAATGCCGACCATTACCTCTCCATCGAAAGTTCGCAGAATGCTCTGGATCGCATGTTTAAAGGCCTCCAGTGGTCGGCCCAGCGACCGAAGATAGATCGGCCGGATCAGGTGGTTGTGTTTGTCGTCTATCAGTACGGCTTTGACGGTCGTAGAGCCGATATCAAGTCCAAGGAATCCCTTCATTTTCAGACCTTCCTTTATTTCCTTTTTCGATAATTTGGTCATTCTATTATTAATAATACTAAGACAGGTTTGCGTCAAGCAGGTAAAATATTTTTCTGAAATTCCGATATAATTGTTGAAAAACTCAGTTTTTGTAATAGTCCAGCCACTAACCTGCCGAAATTATAGTTTAATTCTCTTAAAATTCATTCATAATCCGGAATTTTAAAGATTGACAAAAAAATTTTCTTTTGGTAAAAAATTAAATAAAATAAGGAAAAAAGTAATATAGGCAAGGTAGCCTCTTTTTTTAAGTTAAAACATTCTAAGGAAAGGAGAACGAAAAATGAAACAATGCAATTTGACAAAAGGTCTTGTGGTCTTCCTCACCATCATGATTACTCTCTTTTGCGGCCTGATGCCAGGTGCTTGGGCCGATGATGTATCCGACTGCGACTGCTGCTCTAACCCACAGAAAATCGTAGGCTGCTACGGATTTTCGCATGATGGGATGATGATGGTGGTGGTCGACGGGAAACCGAGCAAGCTACCGACACCAATGGCAAGTGTTGGTGTTCTTCACTTAGATGGGGTAAATTTAACTGGACATGAGATGGTGCAATTTGGGACCGATACTTTTCCTGCGATGTTAAGCGGAACGTATACGCTGAACCCCGAGAACCCCGATTGTACAGGCACAGCGTCGATTTGTGCTACTCCAACTATTCCAGAAGGCAATAATATGGGTATATGGTCAGAAATATCTTTCGTTATTAACGGCGACGAGATTCAAATGGTGACAACCAAAATGACGCATTGCGTTAGTAATGTAAATACTGGCGTCGATGCCGCAATACCATTAAATATAGTCGGAACCGCAAAGAAGCAGTGTGCACCATAGTTAAGCGTGAATTTGAGAGAGATTTTTGCAGATTTAGAAACTGCCAGGAGAGAAACTGCGCGACTGTTAATCTGCTGGCAGCTTCTTGACCCATCATGTGAAGATTTACTTCAAGATCTTTCGTAAGGATTTTATTTCCTCTATCTCTGAGATCGCTCATGCCCCGCCCACTTATCCTTAAAGTCCTTGCTGGTCTATTAATTTTTTGTCTGCTTACGGTCTCCTTTTTTTTATGGTCTTCTTACCGAATCAGCTCCAGAGAAGTATATACAGGGCAGCAGTTAATATAAAAACCCTTGACTTTCAACATCTGCTTTGTATATAGATATTTCATGCAACAGACCAATGAAATCAAGGTATCACTAAAACGTGAGTATGACCTGTATTCGAATGCGATGGCATTTTATAAAAAGGCATTACAGGTGTTTGAGGAGAAATATCAACTCAGTACCAAGACTTTCTTAGAAAGGTTTGAGGCTGGTCAAATGGGAGATGACGCTGATTATTTTGACTGGTATGCCTTTGCAAAACTCCTTGCCCGGTGGCGGGAAACACAGACTGCATTATATGAACAGCGCCGGCCAAATGCTGTTCCGTTATGACAATGCTCCACATCATTTTGAAATAGATTCCTATCCCCATCACAAACACACACCTGATAAAATAGTGCCCTCAACCATACCTTCAATAAAAGATATTCTAAATGAAATAAGCGCTATTATCATTGGAAGATAAGCATGAGGAAGTAAATGAATTGATCAGAAATTTTTATTAGAGTAATTATTCAGCCACGAATGACACGAATGAACACGAAAGAAGAAAAAATACTTCATAAAGACTTGTCTTACAAAATTATTGGTCTGGCAATGGAAGTACATACTAAACTTGGTTATGGATTTTTAGAAAAGGTCTACGAGAACGCCATGATGGTCTTGTTGCGACGAGAAGGCATTCATGCGAAACAACAGGCTCCAATTACAGTCTATTTTGATGGAGAAGTAGTGGGAGACTATTATGCGGATATTTTAGTCGAGGATAAAATTATTTTAGAACTCAAGGCTATTGAAAAGATAACAGACGTACATCGGGCTCAAACACTTAACTATTTGAAAGCAACGGGCTTGCGCTTGGCAATTCTTTTAAATTTCGGAAAAGAAAAACTCAAATATGAGAGATTAGTTCATTAAAATTGATTCTATCTTATTCGTGGTCATTCGTGTAATTCGTGGCTGAACATTTATCATTTAGAAATCATACCTTAGTTCTATGTAAGTCCTGTCTTTAGCATCAAACTGGCCGAACTCTCCGTCCGGTTCTCCTTCGAAAATGTCAAACCCAAAGACCGCCGTCCAGTTGTCCTCAAATTTGTAGCTAATTTTCGGTCTAAACATTAAGTCTTTTTCTTTTAGGCTTGAAATAATAAATAATTCCGGTTCC
>JAFCZU010000461.1 GCA_019314185.1 Deltaproteobacteria bacterium
TATTAAGGAGTAAACATGCCTGGCAATAGTTTCGGAAAATTGTTCAAAATAACTACATGGGGTGAATCCCACGGAAAAGGTGTCGGGGTTGTCATTGACGGATGCCCGCCAAAGATACCGCTTGATGAAGATGTTATCAGATCAATGCTGGCTCGAAGACGTCCGGGAACGTCCCTGGCAAGTACCGGTCGCAGAGAACCGGACGAGCCGGTCATCATGTCAGGCGTTTTTGATGGAATGACAACAGGCACACCTGTTATGATTATGATATATAACAAGGATGCCGATTTCAGGGCTTACGAGCCTTATGCTGAACTGTTTCGGCCAGGCCACGGCGATATAACATACCAGGCCAAGTATGGAATACGGGATTGGCGTGGCGGAGGGCGCGCATCTGCGAGGGAAACAGCGGCAAGGGTGGCGGCAGGCGCTGTTGCAAAGACGCTTCTTGACAGAGAAAAGATAAAGATTTTTGCATATACTGCAGAGCTTGGCAATGTCAGGGCAGAGAAGCGTGATCTGGGAGTCATGGACAGAAATATGTTTTATTGTCCTGATATGGATGCTGCGGAAGAGATGAAGAAGCGTGTAATAGATGTAAAAAAAAAGGGAGATTCAATAGGTGGCATTGTTGAAATCCTGGCAAAAGGGGTTCCACCGGGATTGGGTGAGCCGGTATTTGACAAGCTTGATGCAGATTTGGCAAAGGCTTTGATGAGTATTGGGGCAGTGAAGGGGGTAGAGATCGGGGCAGGTTTTAAAGCCGCCGCAATGACCGGATCTGAAAATAATGATCAGATAACTCCACAGGGATTTTCCACAAACAATGCCGGCGGCATACTCGCAGGCATATCTAACGAGGATGATATCCTGATAAGCGTGGCGGTAAAGCCGATCCCTTCCATAGCTATTGAGCAGAAGACAGTCGATTGTTCTGGAAATCCAGCAGCTATTTCAATAAAAGGGCGTCATGATGTTTCCGCAATACCGCGTATCAACGTTGTGTGTGAGGCAATGGTAAGCCTTGTGCTTGCCGATCATCTTTTAAGACAAAGGGCGATTCAATGAGCAGTACTGCAATAGGTATAATAGGCGGAACAGGGAGTATGGGGCGCTGGTTTGAGCGATTTTTTGCTGGAGCAGGGCATAATGTTTTGATCTCCGGCCGCAAAACAAAAATTTCCTTTAGAGATGTTGCGGAAAAGTGTGATGTTGTTATCTTGAGCGTTCCCCTTGATGCAGCCATATCAATTTCACGGGAGATAGGCCCGCTTCTGAGTCAGGATCAGGTCCTGATGGATTTATGCTCGCTTAAAGAAGATATTATGGAAAGCATGCTGAGTTGTACATCTGCCCAGGTGCTTGGCACACATCCCCTGTTTGGGCCTTTTACCGGTTCAATAAAAGGGCAAAATGTAATACTATGCCCAGGAAGGGGAACAGTTTGGCTTAACTGGTTCGAGGAAATACTTCGGGCGGAAGAAGCTGTTGCTACGCGTATGGAGCCAGCCGTACATGACAGGAATATGGCGGTTGTACAGGGACTTACACATCTTTTGACCATATGCATGGGAAGGACGCTTCAGAAGATGAATATGGCGCCTGATCAGGCCATGTTTTGTTCAACCCCTGTTTTCAGGATAAAGGCCGATCTGATAGGACGTCTTTTTTCACAAGATACCAGGCTTTATGCAAATCTGATAGGCAAAAACAGATATGTTAAAGAGGCGCTGGAAACCTTTATGTCTGCGATGGAAGAAGGCAAGGAATCTCTTTTATCCGGACAGGAAGAAGATAAAATTGCTTACCTGGAAAATATACGCGGTTTTTTAGGAGATTTTTGCCGGCACGGTCTTGATGAGAGTAATAAAATTATAAATGATCTTTATAATAATAATAAAGTTTGAAGTGTCTAAAGTGAGCTAAAGTGCCTAAAGTTAAGGAATTCTGCCAATTTTATATAAAAAGATGGAGCGCAGCGACTCATTAACTTTAGGCACTCGTAACTTTAGGCACTTTAGCTCACTTGTAACTTCCCACATAACTTTCGAAGTCTTTTTCAAGAAGAAAACGGGATACCATTTCGCTGACTTTATCAGCAGTGTCGATGCGATAAACTCCCTTTTCATCGCGGCCCGCTTTTTTTTTGGCATTTTCAACAATAGTTTGCAGTGATTGTGTTGTCATCTCCACATTTAAATGAACTGTAATAGTATCTTTTACTTCAGCCATTTTCTCATTTTTCCTTTTTTATTATCATTTTCGCGCAAGTTGGAATCAGATAATTTTAAATATTTTATAGCGTTCGTCAAGGAATTTAATTTTGCTTTATCTTGACAGCAATCCATCATATATTTTATATATTGTGCATTTTTAAGTGGTTATTATAACCTAAGATAAGCGATTAGTTCTTAGCAATTAGCGGTTAGCTCTTATTATATTGGGTGTTTACCAGCGGTTCGATTTTTATCCATTGGGTGAAATGTTATTATTTAATAACCTCTTGATATAGTTTGACTAATAGCTAAAAGCTAATGGCTAATTGCTCAAGTTAGTTAAATATTATGAGAGGAAGATGAGATGAAACATGCTAAGAGAAATACCGTGCTTTATAGTGTGATTGTTGCATTATTCTTATGTCAACAGGGTTTGGGCTTGTGTCAGGGATGGTCTGATATCACAATACATCTTCTTTCCGATTCCAGCTTTGCGGTAGTGGAAGTAAAGGAAGGGAAGAAAATAAGACATTGCCCTCATCATGATCTCAACGGCGAGATAGATGAGGAACAGTTGATATACGTGCTTGGAACACTTGAAGGGGAGACATGGTTATATCAGGAGAATAAGGAGATTGCCAAAAAACATCTGGAGAGTCACTATGATAAATTTATTGCAAAGGTGATGAAAAA
>JAFCZU010000084.1 GCA_019314185.1 Deltaproteobacteria bacterium
TAATTCAAGCGTCTTAAAAATATGGACATTGACTTTGTACATAAAAGAACGCCATCGATACGAAGCGTTCTGTTTAAACCGATAGAAGGTGTCTTTTTTACTCTTAGACCACTGCTCCCAATGCTTTTCGCAAAAACCTTTTACGGTTTTTATTTTCAACATGGGCAATACAATCAATATGAAAAGCAAATGAGATGCATGATATCCGTCTTTCTTTATAATATTGGTTCGGCATAACCAGGTTTTAAATTTAAGAGAAGAAAAAAGACTGTTAATTTTTGAATCAAAATTATTTTGACCATTTACCAGATAATTTTCAATTTCTCCTTTAAACTTATCGCAATTTGTGGTAGTCATAATTAAAGGGCTCCTTTTATGGTAGTTTGTAATCTTATCAATTACTTATATACCATAAAAGGTTGCCCTTTTCAACACTAAAAATGAAATAATATGAGTAAAACATAAGCTGTTAACCCCCATTTAGGGGTGCGAAACTTGAGTATGAGTAAAACATAAGCTGTTAACCCCCATTTAGGGGTGCGAAACTTGAGTAGTTAAATTCGTAAAAAGTCGAATTCATCAGGTGTTAGGTGCTAAGATAAAACAATTTAATTGTCATATCAAGCTCTTAACGCTTAGCACCTAACACTTAACACTTAAATAAAGGATACTGCTATGTTTAATTTTCTTTTCAAAAAAGAGAACCGTGTTGAAGTGTTAATCTTTGAATATCTGGATTTATTGAAACTTACCCAGGAAAGCTTTTTAGAAGCGCTTAATTCCTGCCTTGAAGACGACAAGTGTGATGAATTTGATTTTCTTATCACACAGACTCATAAGCATGAATCAAAAGCCGACGATATCTGTGACGAGATAAACGATCTGATGTACAGCAAGGCGCTGATTCCTGATTCACGCGGGGATATAATGCAGCTTTTAGAGTCAATAGATATGATCCCGCACTATTTTGAACGTGTTTTATTTGTTATGCAGACTCAGAATTTAACCATACCTGAGTTCCTTGTATTAGATGTAAAGGACCTCATACGCATCAGCCTTGAATGCTGCGATCTTTTATCCAAGCAGTTAGCCCTTCATTTAAAGCAAAAACTTGGTATCCGCTCCATCCTCAGTACTATTGACACAAACGGATCTTGATCCGTTCACTAAACTTCAGCTAAAAGAACTAATTGTAATCATGGGGGAAATTTCGGATCAAGCCGACCGTGTATCCAAACGGATTAATATTGTCAACATGAAGAGGCGTGTATAATGTTTTCTCTTCTCGGCGGAGTTTTTTTAGGATGGTCGCTTGGATGCAACGATGCGTCCAATGTGTTCGGCACTGCGGTTTCTTCAAGAATGTTAAAGTTCTGGACAGCGGCTGTTCTTGCGTCTATTTTTGTGGTGATAGGGGCGATTGTTGGAGGACGGCCGGGCATAGAAACTCTCAAGGGGCTGACCAGTATCAGTCTTGATCAGGCCGTGATTTCCTCTGTGGCGGCGGCTTTGACCGTAACCATAATGACTGTTTTGAAGCTGCCTGTCTCAGCATCTCAGGCTGTTGTCGGAGCAATAATAGGAATCGGAATCCTGAATAACCAGATCAATCTGGGCGGCTTAGGGAAAGTAGTGGTATGTTGGGCCGGGACTCCCACAGGCGCGCTAATTGTATCCATCCCTCTCTACCATGTGGTGGCGGCAATATATAATAAACTTCAGCTGAGTGTCTTCAGGTCGGACAGCCTGCTTCGCTTTGGCCTGGTTGCTGCCGGGTCATACGGCGCTTATGCTCTTGGAGCCAATAGTACGGCCAATGTAACAGCGGTTTTTGTGGGCGCCGGGCTAATAACAGTATTTTTTGCCACCATTATCGGTGGAGCCAGCATTGCCCTGGGTATTATGACATATAGCAAGCCGGTTATGGAGACAGTGGGCAAAAAACTTGTGAAGCTTGATCCGTTCTCGGCTTTTGTAGTAGCCTTGACCCAGGCCATTACTGTGCATATCTATACTTTAATCGGTGTTCCTGTCTCAACATCTCAGGCTGTTGTCGGAGCGGTGATCGGCATCGGCATAGTAAAAGGCGCTCACACGGTCAGCAAAAAAACGTTGCAAAATATTCTCCTTGCATGGATTCTCACCCCTGTTGTAGCCTGCTTTATTGCCCTTGTTATCAATTTTGTATATAATTTACATTACATTCCGCATCAATGAAAATAGACTTCCATACACACATTTTCCCAAAAGAGATACGTGAAAACAGGGAAAAATATTTTCCTTCCGAACCTGCTTTCAAGCTTTTGTATGGCAGGTCCGGGTCAAAACTGGTCGGAGCCGCTGAACTGATTGATTCAATGGACAGCCAGGGTGTGGATAGATCTGTAATTTTCGGGTTTCCATGGAAAAACTCAGATACATTTAAAAAACATAATGATTATATTATTAAATCAGCAAAAAAATATCCAGGCCGTCTTACAGGTTTCTGCTGTATTGATATATTCAGCAGGGAAGCAATACCGGAAGTTATGCGGTGTCTTGAAAGCGGGCTTTCAGGCGTAGGAGAGCTTGCCCTTTATGAATCCAGTCATGAATCCGGTATTTATGAAGAATTCATAAACAGGCTGGAACCTGTCATGGAAATCTGTCTTGATAAAAACATCCCTGTTTTAATCCATACCAATGAACCTATAGGTCATCAATATCCTGGCAAAACTCCAAACACTTTTAAACAGATTTACAGGCTGATAACAAAATTTCCGGAAAACAAAATTGTTTTAGCTCATTGGGGAGGGGGAATATTTTTTTTCAGTCTTCTTAAAAAGGAAGTAAGGGAGAGTTTTAATAACGTATATTTTGATACAGCGGCATCTCCTTTTCTTTATGATGCAAAGATATACAGGATTGCAGTTAATATCCTGGGGTATGACAAAATTATATTTGGCAGCGACTTTCCGCTGCTTGGAACGGAAAGATATTTCAAAGAGTTTAAGCAGGCAGATTTGTCAAAAGAGGAAATTGATTCCATATGCGGGCGAAACGCCGTGAGACTTCTTAACTTGATAGTATAGAAATTTCCATTTTATGCTAATGAATTTGGTATTATAGGATATAGGTGGATTTTTTTGAACGTCCAACATCGAACGTTGAACATCGAATGATGAAATCGCTTCGCTTAGCCGGTTTATAAATTTGGTAGAATACCTTATTCAAAATTCGATGTTGGACGTTCATAGCTTTTTAGCGTGATAGTATAGGGAGTTCCGTTTTATTAAGTAATTAAATCAACAGGTTGCGGAAAGTCCGCTAGATAGAGCGCTGACTTGAGCAAAAATGTAAGTAACCATTCAGCCATTAAGTCACAAAGGCACAAAAGGACTTTAATTTTAAAGGGTTATCAAAAAGAGAAAAAAGTTATAGATACGGCGTATAAACCATATAAGATATTAAAATTATATTATATGCTTCGTGACTTGGTGGCTGAATAGTTACAAATGTAAAACATTAAAAAAGCCCGGCACTAAAGAAGTGCAGGGCTTTTTTACAAAAAGTGTATGAAAATCAGCCAGCAAAGGCTTTTTCAAAATTGGGTACAACCTGTTTTTTGCGGCTCATAACTCCATCAAGCCATACTTTTCCGCCCTCCGGGGCAATCCCAAAAGCCTTTTGAACAACAGCCTCATCGTCAGAGGCGATAAGCATCTCAGAGCCTTCTTTCATGATGTCGGTTAACAGCAGGAATACAGAGTGTCTGCCGCCTTCTGTCTTAAGGGCCTTGATATCTTCAGCAAGAGCCGGTTTTACCGCATCCAGGATGGACAGGTCAACGACCTCAAGCTGGCCTATTCCTACCTTCTTGCCGTTCATGTCAAAGTCTTTATAATCTCGCAATACAAGTTCCCTGGCTGGTGTGCCTTCAACTGCGGACTTAACTTTGAACATGTCCATACCCAGTGCAGCTAAATCAGATTCGCCGGCGATTTTGGCCAGGGCATCGGCAGCTTCCTTGTCCTGATCTGTGCAGGTAGCTGACTTGAAAATAACCGTATCACTCAGGATGGCGCAAAGCATAATGCCTGCGATATTCTTGGGAATTTCAACTCCGAAGAAGTCATACATTGCTTTTAGTACAGTGCATGTGCATCCAACAGGCCAAATCCAGCATTCTAATGGATTTGAAGTAGTTACGTCACCGAGTTTGTGATGATCTACAATTCCAAGAATTTCCGCATCTTTCAGGTCGTCAAGACTCTGAGCAAGGTCGGAATGATCAACAAGAATAACCTGTTTGCCGGCGCCGCTGCTTAAAAGTTCAGGAGCGCTAACACCGAATTTGTCCAGAATAAACTTTGACTCAGGATTGAGTCCGCCCTGCATTGCGGGCACAGATTCCACACCAATCTTGGTTTTAAGATCCGCCAGAGCAATGGCGGCGCAAACAGAATCGCTGTCAGGATTTTTATGCCCGAAAATATAAACTGCCATGTTAAACCTCCTCAATACTTCAAAATTAATATTAAAAAAACTAATTGCCATTACATAATTTATAGTAACAAAATTGGTAACTATTCAGCTACCAATCTACGCTGATTACTGTATTTAAACTATCTGCATTCATCTATGTAAATTTGTAACTGAATAATTACCAAAATTTATAAGCCGATAACAAAATGAATGGCTGCTGTCAAGAAACAAAAACGGGAAACCGAGAAAATATGGATGAAGATAATTACGAAAGGCAGAAAGCACGAAACGGAAAAAAGCAATAAAATGTTTAAATATAGCCCTTGATTAAATATAATATATTTCCTATATTTACAATTTTTTGTAGAATGAATTTTATTCAGGGTCGTTTGAAACATGTTGATATTTTTTAAAAAAAGTTGATTTGTGGAAAGTTATTGAATGTAACCAGAAAGTATCAATCATGATAAATTCATAAAAATCAAACTTGAGGAGACCGGTAGCATTGGTTGTATCAAATAATATAAAAGAAGGGGACGTCCTGCTGGAATTGAAGGATATTTATATGTATTTTGGCAAGGTCTGTGCCCTGTCTGATATTAACCTGCAAATTAGAAAGGGAGAAATTCATTCTGTTATCGGTCCAAACGGCGCCGGCAAAACAGTAATGATGAATATTATTAACGGCCTTTACCATCCTCAGAAGGGAAACATATATTATAAGGGGAAAAAGGTTAACAAGCTCAGGCCTTATCAACGGGCTAAGCTTGGACTTGCCAGGACATTTCAGAAAGTAGAAGTGTTCGGCGGCATGACTGTGCTGGATAATATCCGTCTTGGCCGGCATATACATTTAAAATCGGGTATATTCAGCGGTTCAGCATATATTGGAAAAACGGCGCGCGAAGAAATTGAGCACAGAATCTTTATTGAAGAAGAAATAATCGATCTTTTAGAAATCGAACATATCAGGCATAAACCGGTCGGAATGCTGCCGTATGGATTGCAGAAAAGGGTCGAATTAGGCCGGGCTCTTGCCCTGGAGCCAGAGCTTCTCATTCTGGATGAACCGCTGGCCGGCCTTAATCTGGAAGAAGTCGAGGACATGGCCAGGTTTATTCTGGATATAAATGAAGATGAACGCTGGAGAGTAACCTGCCTTCTCGTTGAGCATGACATGGGAGTGGTCATGGACCTTTCCGATCATGTTTTAGCGATTAATTTCGGTAACGTGATAGTTGATGGCACACCTGAAGAAGTTCAGAACAATTCAGAGGTGATAAAGGCTTATCTTGGTGATGAGGATATGTATGCAACAAGGGCATAAAACAGGCGAAAATAATACGATTCAGGGTATGGAAATTTCCAAAGCTCTGACGATTCCCAAGCTTTTTCTTGAGCAGGCCGCAAAGTTCGGCAAGAATAGTATTGCCATGCGGGAGAAGGAATTCGGTATCTGGCGGCCTATCACATGGTATGATTATCTTGAAAACGTTAAATTCCTGGCTCTGGGCCTGATCAGTATGGGCATTAAGGATCAGGACAAGGTTTGCATGATCGGCACCAACCGTCCTGAAGGCTTATGGGCTGAGATGGCCACTATGTGCGCAAGGGGAATAGGTGTCTGGTTGTTCCAGGAGTGTCTTATAGATGAGGTCAAATACATTATTGATCATTCAGATACCAGGTTTATGTTTTGCGAAAGCCAGGAAGAGGTGGATAAGGCTCTTTCCATATTTGATGAGTGTCCAAAACTGGAAAAGATTATCTGGGATGATCCAAAGGGTATGCGGCATTACAAAGAGGATTGTCTGATAAGCTTTAAAGAGGTGCAGCGTTTAGGCAGAGAGTTAGATCAAAAACAGCCCCATCTTTTTGAAGAGATAATCTTTAAAGGGCATGGCGACGAGATAGCTCTTCTTTTTTATACTTCCGGGACTACGGCTCTTCCCAAGGGCGCATTGTTGTCTCATTATAACATGTTGACAATGGGTCAGAATCTCATGGCCGTTGATCCATGCTTTGAGACTGATGATTATGTTTCTTATCTCCCTTTTGCATGGATCGGCGAGCAGATGATGTCTATTTCCTGCGGCCTTCAGATCGGATTCACTATTAATTTTCCCGAATCCTCCGAAACTTCTCAGGCAAATATCAGGGAGATCGGGCCTCACGTTATGTTTGCTCCACCCCGAATGTATGAACAGATGACCCGTACTGTGCAGGTCAAGTATCTGGATTCTACGTGGATTAAGAGAAAGTGTTACGAGCTTGCGGCAAAAATCGGTTATCATATAGCGAATCTTAAATTTGAGAAAAAACTAATACCGTTTTACTGGA
Source organism: Deltaproteobacteria bacterium (assembly GCA_019314185.1). Next base: position 6,805 of record JAFCZU010000084.1, read on the forward strand.
GATTTCTCCAGGCTCTGGCCTATTTAGGGGTGCAAAAAAAGCTGAAAGATCATCTTGGTCTTTCCCGGATTCGGAATGCTTATACTGGCGGCGCTGCCATGGGTCCAGACCATTTCCGTTTTTTTCATGCTCTTGGCGTAAACCTTAAACAGATTTACGGGCAGACCGAAGTTGCCGGTATTTCCGTGATCCATCGAAGCGGAGATATTAAGTTTGACACTGTTGGAGTTCCTATACCGGAGACAGAGGTGAAAATTACTGAGAAGGGAGAAATTATTTCAAAAAGCCCGTCAGTTTTCCAGGGATATTATAAAAATCCCGAAGCTACTGAGAAAACTCTGGTTGATGGCTGGCTCTATTCCGGAGACAGGGGTTTTATAGATGATGACGGTCATCTTGTGGTCTTTGACCGTTCAAAGGATGTCATGATCTTAAAGGACGGCAAGCCCTTTGCCCCACAGTATCTGGAAACCCGCTTGAAATTCAGCCCGTATGTAAATGATTCATGGGTGATCGGAGATAAGCAGGATTATTTAACCGCCGTAATATGCATCGATTATTCGGTGGTTGGAAGGTGGGCTGATGAAAAGAAGCTTACCTACACGAGTTACCAAGAGCTTTCGCAGAAACCACAAGTCTATGATCTTATTGAAAAACAAATACGGCAGGCTAACAAAGATCTTCCTGAACCGGCCAGGGTCAGAAAATTTATCAATCTGTATAAGGAACTTGATGCAGATGATGATGAGCTTACAAGGACCCGGAAACTGCGCAGGGCTTTTGTAGCAAAAAGGTATGATCAAATCATCGAAGCTCTTTATTCTGATGCGGATGTTGTTCATATTGACACAACCATCAGTTATGAAGATGGTCGGAAGTCTCGTATTAAGACTGATTTGCATATTCGGAAAATATAAGTGTGCTTCAGACAGGAAAATCAACCATTTTCACCACGGAGTACACAGAGACCACAGAGAAAACTTTTGCAATTTTAATTAAACCACAACGTATTGTAACTTCTCAAAAAGTCCGGCTATGAGTTGTGTTTCAGGACTGTGAGCAAACATTTTGTTATGATTGTTTTACCACGAAGATCACGAAGGTCACGAAGAAATCCAATAAAAAAAAAGAATAACTTCGTGTTTCTTCGTGTACTTCGTGGTGAACAAACACTTTCCAACTGAAAATCAAGCTGAAATTAGCCGCCCGGATTTATTGAGAAGATACAAATTATTACCCCTCTTGATGAGGTTAATCTTTGTACACACTTGACACTGTAACCATGGTAACTATCGGTTTTATAAGTATTTTTTTGAACAGCAGAATGTCGAACAAGGAATATCCAAGTGCCCACCTTCGTAATTTTGCGGTTCTTTGTTCGATATTTTATAAGGAGTAACTTTAGATGGAACTGTTTCTTATGGCTCTGACCAATGGTATTATGGTAGGAGGTATTTACGCGCTCGTAGCTATCGGCTGGGTGCTTATATATAAGTGCTCGGGCGTGCTGAATCTGGCAATGGGTGAAATGACGCTCATCGGAGCCTATCTTTCTCTTACCTTTTATTCCATGGGTGTTCCTTTTCTTTTAGCTCTTTTAATTTCCATATGTATCGGGTTTATACTTGGCATACTGACTGAAAGGATTTTTTTAGACAAACTCATTGGCGAACCTGTTCTTGCCGTTATTATGCTTACTGTCGGGCTTTCATTTTTCTTCAGGGGTTCTATTGAGCTCATTTGGGGGACAGATACCAGGGTGTTTGACCCGCCCGTTTTTTCATTAGAACCGATAACTATTGGACTTGTTTCGATAAGCGAGGTCTATTTATGGAGTTTTATAGCCGCTATAATTCTTTTGATAGTTTTTGTATGTTTCTTTAAATACACGCGCTGGGGCCTTGCCATGCAGGCAACTGCCGATGATGAAATGGCAGCTCTGTCTATTGGTATAAGCGCACGTTTTGTTTATGCCATAGCTTGGGGTATTGCTTTTGTAGCTGCAGGTGTCGGGGGTACTCTTTTAGGAAATATTAACGGTCTTAATATTTCTGTTGGTTACCTTGGTTTACTGGTTCTGCCCGCCGTGGTGCTTGGCGGTCTTAATTCAATTCCAGGTGCCATTGTCGGCGGTATAGTCATAGGCATATTGCAGAACTTCACTGGTGTTTATTTAGACAGATTTTTTCCCGGCGCAGTAAAAGAGATAGCGCCTTTTGTTTTTATGGCTGTCTTCCTGCTCTTTAAACCGCATGGATTGTGGGGCTGGGAGCGTATTGAACGGGTATAAGATTAGGTGTTAAGTGTTAGGTGTTAGGTGTTAAGATAGATGAATTCGATGTTGAACGTTCGACCTGCCGCGACAGTGCGCGAGCACGGCGGGTGTTCGACGTTCATCTTTTAAGCCCGCCCGAAGGGCGCTAAGTTCTCAATACTGATGGTTTCATAAAAAGTCCCAAAATTGCTATTTGCGAAATGTGTCAAGTGTTAATCATTTGATATAACAAAATTTTGTTTATCTTAACACCTAACTCTTAACTCTTAACTCTTAACACTTGATAAATTCAATTCGGAGAAATTATATGTCAACAACTTTCCTTCCCTGTGGTGATTACCACCAGCGCTATGCGCAGGAACATGCATGGTGGCAGACGAAATTTATAAAAGGTAAAATGATTCTGCTTTTTCTTTGTCTGTTTGTTTTTATTCCCGCTACCGCAAACAGTTATTGGATAAGCGTTTGCAATATGGTTGGCTACACAATCCTGGGGGCTTTAGGCGTGCAGCTTTTAATCGGTTATTGTGGTCAATTGACCCTTGGCCACGGCGCCTTTATTGCGGTTGGAGCATATGTCAGCACACTACTGATTCTGGAGTTTCCCTGGCCGCAGTTTATGCTGGATTGGGGAATTGCATATCCTGTAAGTGTAATTATTGCTGGATTCGTTGCAGGTGTCTGGAGCATGCTGTTTGGGCTTCCTTCTGCCAGGGTAAAGGGGTTTTATCTGATTTTGACAACCATGGCAGCTCAGTTTATTACAGTAGATTTTCTTCTTACCCAGTATGTCAGCCAGATCGGAGGCAGGGGACAGGCATTTTCACTCCCTCTCGGAACTATCAAAATTGGGCCGTGGGTTATTGATAGCAATCTTAAAGTATATTATTTGATGATTATCCTTGTGATATTTTTCTGTGTTATTATGGCAAATCTGATCAGGTCAAGGGTTGGCAGGGCATGGATTGCTATCAGGGATAATGATATTTCTGCGGAAGTCATGGGGATTAATGTTGTCAAGTATAAGTTGCTGGCCTTTTTTGCCGCGGGTTTTATCGCGGGAATCACAGGAGCGTTCTGGATAAGCAATCTTGCGGCTATCAGTCCGGAGCATTTTCCATGGTTTCTATCCTTGTCGCTTGTTGGTGTGATTCTTATCGGTGGGGTAAGTTCCATACACGGCACAATATTCGGCGCCATATTTATGGTGGTGGTAATGGAGTTGCTTCAGCTTGCGGTTATGCCTCTCGCTGATACCTACCCGAAACTTTTGATGGACTTTTTGTTTATTAAAGAGGCTGCCTTTGGTCTGGCAATTTGTTTGTTTATTATGTTTGAACCCAATGGTCTTGCCTATCGGTGGTGGCAAATTAAAAATTATTTTAATCTATGGCCTTTTTCATATTAGCAAGAAAAGGAAAAGTAAAAAGTGCCTAAAGTTATGGTACGCCTTCGGCGTGCTATAGATTTTCAGGGCTCGGTTATACGTTCAGATAGAAACAAAGTGAACAAAGTTGTATGGTTTAAAAAATTAAAATTGGCAGTGCCGAAGGCGCATTCCTTAACTTTAGGCACTTTAATATACTTTAGCTCACTTTAGGCACTCATGTTTGCACCGAAGGACTCTAAATTTATTATGTGCTTTAAAATAAAAAAAAGGGGGAAACTATGAAGTCGAAAATCTTAGTTTTTTTGATGTCGCTGGCTCTTATAGCG
>JAFCZU010000462.1 GCA_019314185.1 Deltaproteobacteria bacterium
CTACCATCTCGATAAGCTCTTTTACCTTAAACTCGGCAGGGTGGATCTCGATTTTTCCAGCCTCGATCTTTGATAGATCAAGTATGTCGTTGATCAGTCCCAGAAGATGTTTTGTGCTCTCATATACCATATTGAGCTGCTTTTTCTGTTCATTGTTTAACTCGCCTACGATCCCCTGGAGGAGGATGCCGGTAAAGCCGATGATGGAGTTCAGGGGTGTCCTCAGTTCGTGGCTCATGTTGGCCAGAAACCGGCTCTTTAGACGGGTTGCCTCTATCAACTGGGTATTTGCGTCTGCTAGCTCTTTGGTTCTTTCTTCCAGTTCACTTGTCCGCTCCTTGACCAGCTCACTCAGATGATCGCGGTGTTTTCTCAGCTCTTTCTCCGCCAGCTTCCGTTCGGTGATGTCCCGCACTACCACCAGTAGACGATTCCGGTCACCGATTCTGGCATGTCTCATGTTCACCTCGGCCCAAAACAGATTTCCGGATTTGCGCCTGGCCCTCCATTCAAAGCTTTGAGGTTCCCCTTCCGCAGCTTTTTTGATCCAAGTGAGAGCATCTTGTTGACTATATGGCGATTCGCCAAGACTTAGAGCCTCGACATTGAGACGGCTGGCTTCCTCGTGGGAATATCCATACATTTCGCACATTCTGTTATTGACTTCGAGGATGTCGCCGGTCTCCAGATTATGGACAAAAATGGCGTCATTGACCGCATTAAAGATTGTTCGGAATCGATCTTCGCTCTCGTACAGCGCCCTATGCGAGTTTTCCAGATTTTCCGCCATCTGATTGAAACTCACGGCCAGCGCTCCGATTTCATCCTTCCTGTAAATCTTCACTCGTGCTGAAAGATTTTTATAATTCATCTCTTTTACGGTTTTTGTAAAAGTTTCAAGCGGTTCAATAATGGAGCAATTCATAAATACATAAAGTCCAAGTCCTGCAAGAACAAAAAATCCCATTAGACCAAAAACCAAGGCCCCCGTCATTGTTCGAATGCTCTTCTTTATATATGCTTTTGAAAAACCGATTTCGAGGCTCCCGGTTTGTTTGCCCTTACTCGTTATATTGCGCATTTCCATATCTAAATCTTCTGCAAAAACATTCTGCTCGGCAGCCGATCTTATTAGAGTCCCTCTATTATCGAAGACAGCAACAGACGCAATATTTTCATAACTTAGAGATGATGTTATTAGCTGATTTACCTGCTTGTAATCATATAAATCCAACATGGGCGCCAGGGAATAAGACAGGACTCCCATTGTAGTTCCTTTGTCAGTCTCATACTTATCCCTTGTTTGCTTTTTCACGACCTGGGAAACTATGAAAGTAGAACCGGCTGTGCAGAGAAAAGTAACGATAAGAACAAACAGAATTGTTTTTTTCTTAAGACTGTTGATCTTCAAGTTTTGTTTCATTTCTTTCCCTCAAGAAAACTGTTAACCTCCTGAATATATTCACTCTTTTTTTTAGCATATTCTGTTGCATTTTCAGGCTGCAAAATATTTAGATTATCAAAAGGAGGTATCCCGTCAAGAGGCGCCATACCCTGTCGGATAGAATATTTATAGGTTAAACGCTGCATGAGTTCCTGACCTCTTTGGGAAATAAGAAAATCAAAGAATATCTTTGCTTCTTGCTCATGGTCTGTCTGATTTATAATTGCGACCGGGTTAAGGATGAGCGGGATACCTTCTTCGGGATATATTCCTTTGATAGATGTTCCCTTTTTTATCCTGTAATTGTAAACGGTGTGTATGCTGAATTCGCCGGCAATATTAATTTCTCCTTCAAGAAGCGCATTGGCCAGTTCTTCAGTTCTGTAATAGATTTTAGGCTCTTGAACGGAAAGCAGCTTTTCCCAGAATTCAACTCCAAGCTTTTCCCGCAACATGTAATACTGGCCGTATTGAGAACCCGCGGTATTGATATCTTCCAGTCCGATTCGCCCCTTCCATCTCTCGTTTAAAAGGTCTGTCCAGTGTTGCGGCAGAGTATCTATACGGCTTTCGTTATATGCCATGCACATTCCAAATCCCGCGAATACTGCCCAATAACCCGTGTCCTTATATTCTTCTGGATAGCTCTTATAATGTGGAGAAGCGTATTTCATCAAATGCCCCTGATTCTTCAGTTCCAGGAACGTCCCAATATCGGCAATGGTCACAACATCTGCTTCTGTTGCGCCATTTTCGATTTCCGACATCAATCTTTCTCTGATAATAAAGGTGGAATTTCTGACAATCTTAACATCAATGCCTGTTTCTATTTTAAAGGCATTTGCAATCCTGTCCGCATGTCTTTGGGGTATTGAGGTGTACCAGGTTACAGAGCTGGTTGTTGGTGTGGCGTTTACAACAATTTCAGGTTTGGGTTTATTATCATCACCCGTGATATAAAAATATGTTAGGATAAAACATAGGCTGGAAGAAATTATTATTAAAACTATCCAACTAAGCTTATTCATTTTCCTGTGCCTCCAGGGGATTACCACGATTGTGAACAAGTTTAAAAGTTTTATAAGACATGATGGCAATGATTTGAAATCAGCAGGATGTTTTTATAACTATTAAAAATTACAGATGAAAGCAACAAAAAAAGGGAGGGGGGTAAACGGCCAAATCCGTTTTTTCAAACAAAAAAGCCGATTTTGTTTGAAATCGGCTTAACTTGTTGATTTTATTGGTCGGGGCGAGAGGATTTGAACCTCCGACTTCCTGCTCCCAAAGCAGGCGCGCTGCCAGGCTGCGCCACGCCCCGATGTCTGATTTGATAATGGATGGTCTCAATAACACGCTTTTATTATTCACGCAAGCCAATAAATAACAAACTTGCAAAAAGTTCAAAACTGTTATTTACGAAATTAATAATCCTATTGTTTTTTGTAACTATTCAGTCTAA
>JAFCZU010000463.1 GCA_019314185.1 Deltaproteobacteria bacterium
ATGTTCAGAGCAACTCTGTCATCATTGTTGAAAAAAACTGTTACTGTAAACACAGTATCGGTTAATGCGTCCAAGTATAAAGAAATTATGAAAACAATTCCCGTGCCCGCGAGTCTTAATCTTTTTAAAATGAATCCATTAAAAGGGCTTGCGCTTTTTATTGTTGAATCACGAGTGGTGTTTGCGTTGATTGATATCATTTTTGGGGGAACCGGGCGGGAAATGGCTAAAATTGAAGGAAGAGAGTTTACTATTATAGAAAACAATTTAATAAAGAAGATTGTTTTGAGTGCGCTGTCTGATTTTAAAGATGTGTGGAAAACAATCATACAACTTGATATTGTCTATCAGGGGTCGGAAAACGATCCCCAGTTTGTACAGATTGTGGCGGCTACTGACGTTGTAATTGTTATGGAATTTGAAGTTGACACGGGTTTTTCTTCGGGCAAAATTAACTTTTGCATACCTTATTTGATGATAGAGCCGATCAGTAAAGAATTAGAGTCAGATCGTCATGAAGATATGCTTGTGGTCGATAAAAAATGGACGAACAGTTTTAAGAAGGGTCTTGAAAGCGCAAGTGTGAAGCTAAGCGTTGAATTGGGTAAAACGGAGCTTAGTGGAGGAGAAATTGTAAACCTGAAAAAAGGGGATGTGATACTTCTGGGTCAATATTACACTGAAAGTCTAAATGGTTATGTGGAAGATGTCCTTAAATTTAAGGGGTATCCAGGGACTTATAAGGGCAGTCAGGCGATAGAGATATCAAAAATTATTGTTGGGGAAGAGGTGAATTGATATGGAACAGAATGACACGGCAGAAGAAGTAAAAGAAACAAAAAACAACGAAGGAAGCAGCGGGGATAATGCCCAGGATAAGTCGACAAAAGAAACAAAAAATGATGAAGAAATCGGTTGGGACGATGTCCAGGAGGAGATGAAGGTATCTGCTAAGCCGGTTGAAAAAAAAGAAGTAAACAGCGTCAAATTTGATGAAATAAAACAAGGTAAAACAAAAGAAGCAGGGTTGGATCTGGATTTTATTTTGGATATACCCCTTACAGTGACTGTTGAGCTCGGCAGAGGAAAGATGTTAATCAGCGAGCTTCTTAAGTTAGGCCAGAGTTCAGTTATAGAGTTAACGAAATCGGCAGGAGAACCTATGGATGTTTTTGTTAATAATCGATTGATTGCCAGGGGTGAAGTGGTTGTGGTTGATGATCGGTTTGGAGTTAGATTGACGGACATTGTTTCCCCTGCCGAGAGACTTGATAAGTTAAAGTAGTTGATTAGTCGACTATTCCCCAAGAGGAGCGTCATGAATTCACCGGAATTATTTCCATCTCTTTTAAAAATCATATCGGCTCTTGCCGTTACGGTAGGCGTTATGATTGTTGTTGCGTATCTGTTTAAAAAAATAGTGCAAAAGGGAGAAGGAACAATCAATGGCGGTGAACTGATAAAAATTTTGTCTGCTAAATATATAGGACCCAAAAGCAGCATAATGCTTATTGATGTATTGGGTAGTATTATGGTGATCGGCATTTCTAACAGCAGGATATCTCTGTTAACGGAGATATTGGATTCCGAATCTCTTGAACAACTGAAAGATATTCGAGAAGAGAAAGTCAAAAACGCTTCTTTTCCTGATCATTTAAAGAGATTGTTGAAAGGGAACAGTCGAGTGGTCAAGTAGTCGACTACTCGACGAATAAACTACTTGACTATTTAGTGAGGTTATAAATTGATACGACCATCAAGGTTCGGAAAGTGTCTTATATGCATACTGGTAATTTCCGGACTTGTTTTTTTTGCAAGTTCTTCGTGGGGGCAATCATTTTCCGTTCCCTCGATAAGTTTGAATGTCGGGGATGGTGGTGATGAACCAGGCAGGGTAGCGGTAGTTGTTCAGCTGTTGTTCCTTTTTACAATACTTTCTCTTGCTCCTGCGATACTTGTAATGCTGACTTCGTTCACTCGAATTGTTATTGTCCTTTCCCTTTTAAGACATGCTCTGGGCACGCAGCAGATGCCTGCAAACCAGATTATCATTGGTTTATCCCTCTTTCTGACCTTTTTTATCATGACCCCTGTCTGGAATACGGTAAATTCTCAGGCACTGCAACCATATATCAATGAAAAGGTGTCGGCGGAAAGGGCCTTTGCCCTGGCGGCACAGCCCATAAAAGAATTTATGTTAAAGCAGACCGGAGAAAAAGATATTGCCCTCTTTGTCAAAATTTCAAGGGGGGAAAGACCCCAAAAACCTGATGATATCAAACTTTCCGTATTAATACCCGCCTTTGTAATCAGTGAATTAAAGACGGCTTTTCAAATCGGCTTTATGATCTATCTTCCTTTCTTGATACTGGATATGGTTGTTGCCAGTGTGCTTTTATCAATGGGAATGATGATGCTTCCACCTATAATGATAAGTCTGCCGTTCAAATTACTTCTTTTTGTGCTGGTTGACGGGTGGAATTTGATAGTTGGTTCACTGGTTCAAAGTTTTGCTTAACCTGAAATGAGCCATTAGCCATTAGCTGTTAGCTTTTAGCTAAAGGCTGACTGCAAAAAAACAAAGCTAACGGCTAATCGCTTAAGGTAGATTTAACAAAAGAGGTGCGCATGACTATTGACATGATTATCGGGCTGGCAGCCGAAGCCATAAAGGTTACCTTGCTGCTTTCAGCTCCTATGCTTGGCGTAGGTCTTGTTGTTGGTCTTATCGTCAGCATTTTTCAGGCTGTAACGCAGATTCAGGAAATGACATTGACATTTGTTCCTAAGATAGTTGCCGTTATGCTGGCCCTCGTTGTCGCGCTGCCATGGATGATCAATATTATGGTTACTTATACTCAGAACCTTTTTTCCAATATTTCGATGTATATAAGGT
>JAFCZU010000464.1 GCA_019314185.1 Deltaproteobacteria bacterium
GCAAAACCGGGAAAGCGTGTAGTGATAATAGGCGCTGGAAATGTCGGCTGTGATGTTGCCAGCGAAGCCCACAGGCTGGGAGCAAAAGAAATTATTCTGATCGATGTTCAGAAGCCTGCTTCCTTTGGCAAGGAAAGGGAAAGTGCAGAAGCTGTTGGAGCAACATTCAGATGGCCCTGTTTTACAAAGGAGATTACCGAAAAAGGGGTAATGCTTAATTCAGGAGAGATAATTCCTGCCGACACAGTTATAATATCTATTGGAGATGTGCCGGATCTGCAATTTCTTCCGAAAAATGTGGCTACTGAGAAAGGATTTGTTGTAGTAAACGAACATTATCAGACAACCGACGCAAAAATCTTTGCCATTGGAGATGTTGTAAGGCCAGGGCTGTTGACAGATGCGATAGGAGCTGGTAGGAAAGCGGCAAATGCGATTGTAGATATTATTGATGGAAAGCGTCCGTTGGGTGATATCCGCAAGACGATTGATCGCAGCAGGGTGTCGCTTGAATATTTTGATCCTAAATATTTTGGTCCTAAAAATTTGATCAGGGGGGTGACGTCTTTTGACGATCTTAACCATTGCGGGTCTCAATGTTCCTCGTGCGGAACATGCAGGGATTGCGAAATCTGCATTGTTGTATGTCCTGAAAACGCGATTAGCAGACAGGAAATAAAAAAGGATGATTTTGAATATATCGTGGATGAAACAAGGTGCATAGGCTGCGGATTTTGCGCGGGTGCATGCCCCGCAGGAATCTGGAATCTTGTGGAAAATGATCCTATTGAGTAACCTTGAACCCTGAACCCTGAACCGTGAACCCTTGAAAAGATGAACGTCGAACATCGAACATTCAACATCGAACGTCGAATAATGATGTCGCTTCGCTCTTCAATTTGGGGAAATAGAAACCTTTGAATCTTGAACCGTGAACCCATAATATGAAAGCATTATTAGCACTTGAAGACGGACGCACCTTTGCATGCCGGTCTTTTACAGGACCTGGAGAAACCTGGGGTGAAGTTGTATTTAATACTAGTATGACAGGTTACCAGGAGATTCTTACCGATCCCTCATATAGAGGACAGATAGTGACAATGACCTATCCTCTAATAGGAAATTATGGCGTTAATCCTGAAGATGTTGAATCTGAGAGGATACAGGCCGCCGGTTTCATAGTTAAAGAATATCAAAATTTTCCAAGCAATTTCAGATCTACTTCCACTCTTGCGGATTATTTAAAAGCCGGCTTTAATGGAAAAAGTGTTCTGGGGATAGAGGAATTAGATACACGCGCGCTTACAAGGCATATACGGAATGCCGGCGCCATGCGGGCATTTATTTCAACACATGACCTTGACCCCTTGTCATGCGTGAAAAAGGCTAAAGAGATACCCGGCATAGCAGGGCAGGATCTTGTGAAAGAGGTTACAACAAGTTCCAGTTATTATTGGTCAGGCGGAAAGCCGATTTCAATAACTACCGGTAGTGTCCTTGATAGAAGTATTTGGAAACATAGAGGAGAGAAACATTCGGTTATAGCCTTTGACTTTGGAATAAAATATAATATCTTGCGGTGTCTTGAATATGCCGGCTTTGAGATCATTGTCGTACCGGCTTCAACAAGCGCTGATTCCATCATGGCAATGGAACCGGATGGAATTTTTCTTTCCAATGGTCCGGGTGATCCTGAACCTGTAACATATGCCATAGAAACTATAAGACAGCTTTTGGAATATCGGCCCATGTTTGGTATCTGTCTTGGGCATCAGCTTCTTGGGCTTGCCCTGGGCGGAAAAACCTTTAAACTCAAATTTGGTCACCGTGGCGCTAATCAGCCTGTTAAGAATCTTTTAACAGGTAAAGTCGAAATCACTTCTCAAAACCATGGATTTGCAGTAGATATCGACAGCCTGAGCAATAAAGATATTGAAATAACTCATGTCAATTTAAACGATAATACTCTGGAAGGGTTCAGGCACACAAAATATCCGATTTTTTCAGTACAATATCATCCTGAAGCATCGCCCGGTCCCCATGACTCAAAATATCTCTTTGATGAATTTAAAAAAATGATAACACGTTAGTATTACTAAAAAAACTCTTACCACAGAGAGCACAGAGTACACAGAGGTTTTCTATAGAAAAAGAAAGGTTTTTTCTGTGATCTCTGTGTGCTCTGTAGTGAAAATAGATTACTATGCCGAAACGAACAGACATACATAAAATCCTTATAATAGGAGCCGGTCCGATTATCATAAGCCAGGCATGCGAGTTTGATTACTCAGGTACCCAGGCATGTAAGGCCTTAAAAGAGGAAGGTTATGAGGTTGTGCTTGTTAACAGCAATCCTGCCACAATCATGACCGATCCTGAAACGGCAGATCAAACCTATATTGAGCCTGTTACTCCTGAAATAGTTGCAAAGATAATCGAAAGGGAGCGACCCGACGCACTGCTGCCGACTTTGGGCGGGCAGACAGGGCTTAATACAGCCGTTGAAACAGCAGAAATGGGTGTGTTAGACAAATTTGGTGTTGAAATGATCGGAGCATCCATTGAATCCATAAAAAAGGCTGAAGACAGAGATCTTTTCCGCAATGCAATGGAGAAAATAGGGCTTCGCATACCTAAAAGCGGCATAGCAACAGATATGGTTCATGTCGCAGCCATAGCAGATGAGATCGGATTTCCGATTATTATCCGGCCGAGCTTTACCCTTGGAGGAACAGGGGGAGGTGTTGCCTATAATCCCGAAGAACTGGAAAAAATGTCTAAGGCAGGATTAGACGCAAGTTTAATCGGGCAGGTAATGCTTGAGGAATCCGTGTTGGGCTGGAAGGAATATGAACTTGAGGTAATGCGGGATAATAATGATAATGTTGTTATTGTTACACACTGGCGACAGCATTACAGTTGCTCCTATCCAGACTTTAAGCGATAAAGAATACCAGGTGATGAGGAATGCTTCTATTGCAATTATGCGTGAAATAGGGGTTGATACCGGAGGCTCAAATGTGCAGTTTGCCGTCAACCCTGAAAACGGGGAAATGATTGTTGTTGAAATGAATCCAAGGGTTTCGCGTAGCAGCGCTCTTGCTTCAAAGGCCACAGGTTTTCCTATTGCCAGGATAGCCGCCAAACTCGCGGTTGGATATACTCTTGATGAAATTCCCAACGACATTACAGGAGAGACCCTTGCATCCTTTGAACCTGCTCTAGATTACTGCGTGGTAAAGATACCCCGCTGGACCTTTGAAAAATTCCCTGAAACAGACGATTATCTCACGACCGCCATGAAGTCTGTTGGCGAAACAATGGCTATCGGCAGGACTTTTAAAGAAGCCCTGCAAAAAGGTTTGAGATCTCTTGAGATCGGACGATACGGCCTGGGAGCTGATGGAAAGGATCTTGATGTTTATAAAAAAGGTCAAACAATATTTCAAATAAAGCAAAAGCTGGCTACTCCCAATTCCCAGAGGATTTTTTACCTTCGCT
>JAFCZU010000085.1 GCA_019314185.1 Deltaproteobacteria bacterium
GGGGAGAAGATGATTCGTTTATCTGGTATGAATTTGCCGGCAGGCGGCTGTTGGGGCTTCTCGGCTGTCCGGCTTCGATGGCTGCCGATACCATGCGCTACAACGTAATCGAGCACCGCATTTACAAAGGCCCGATTTTTGATAAAGACATCAAAAAAGAATCCATCCAGGAAGCGGAGTTGGGAGACCAAAGGAAAACCATCAGGGAAGAGAGCCAAACGAATAAAAGCGTTGAGGCGGTTTATAGAATTTCCCTTAATTCCGGAAGAAGTATTTGGGTAAAAGATCAGGCTGAAATAGAACTCTATAAAGAGGACCGGATTAAATTATCTTTAGGTTGTCTTACGATAGTCAACAAAGAGATGGCATTAGAAGACAAATGTGAAACACTGATCGAGAAACTTAAAAAATCCATGGCTGAAGTCAAGACCTTAAGCCGCATGCTCCCGATCTGTGCTAACTGCAAAAAAATACGCGATGACAAAGGTTATTGGAATGAAATTGAGACTTATATCAGCAGCCATTCTGAAACTGAATTCAGCCATGGCATCTGCCCTGAATGTACCAAAAAGCTATATCCCGACCTCTATCTATAGCACGAGATAAGATGAGAGAATCTGCGCAAAATTATATCAGCATAGAAGTTATGCTGTCCGCAAACAGCATTCCCTTGCGTGTAAGTGAGCATCGGTTTTCAGTTAGCCTGATTAACCCGTCTTTTCCAAGATAGGTTATTGTTTTGGCAAACATTTTATTAAAGCTTACATCAAACTTTTTATCAAAAACATCTGTTTTAATTCCGTCCGTCATCCTCAAACCAAGCGAAATCGCCTCTATCATCTGTTGCTCCCTTGACAAAACCTCCTTTCCTTCTATCGGTAGCCTGCCGGCAGTTAATTCTTTAATATACTTGTTCACATTTCGGCAGTTCCAGTATCGCTCAGGCTCAATAAACGAATGAGCCGAAGGCCCAAGCCCGATGTAAGGAACAAACGACCAGTATTTCTGATTGTGCCTGGAATTAAAGCTCTTGAATCCACCGGATCCTGAACGCGCAAAGTTTGATATCTCATACTGGATATACCCGCTGGAACTTAAAAAATCTATGGTTGTTTCGAACATATCACAAACATGACTATCAGGTGCCGGGCAGAACATGCCTTTTTGCCGGTTAATATCCATTGGAGTGCCTGATTCATATGTAAGCATGTAACAGGAAATATGTTCGGGCTCAAATTCAACAGCCCGCTTAAGATCCAGGAGCCAGGATCTTACTGTCTGACCAGGGATGCCGTAAATAAGATCAAGGCCGATATTATTAAACCCACTCTGACGCGCCCATCTGATCGCAAGCTCCGCTTCTTTGCCTGAATGAATCCTCCCTAAAAAATCAAGGTTTACGTCCTGAAATGACTGAACTCCGATATTAATTCGATTTACCCCTGCGCTCTTGAAGCCGGCAAAATGCTCCCTGTCCACAGTTCCAGGGTTTAGTTCCATTGTTATTTCAACATCTGCTGAAATCTTAAAAAACCGGCAGGCAGCCTCAATTATTTTAGCAAGATCTTCTATTGTTAAAACAGAAGGGGTTCCTCCTCCAATATACATTGTGTCAAACAGGAAAGAAACGTTGCAAAGCATGCGCATCTCACACATCAAAGCTTCAATAAATGCTTGTTTAAGCGACAGATCGGTTATCGAATAAAAATCACAATAAGGACATTTGTTTATGCAAAAAGGGATATGCAAATATAACCCTGCATTTTCAATTTTATCTGCATGCATAATAATTTTGTGTGAAACCTCTTTCTTTTGAGAAAATTAAATACACCTTTGACAACTTACCTCTTTTTGAAATATTGTAATAATTTAGCGTTTTGAAAATTTGGCTATTTTCGTTGAGATATTGCTAATTCGAAAAAGCATTATTTGAATATCGAATGTCGAACAAGAAATTTCGAATAATGAAGTGTGGAATCGCTACGCTCCAGGCGTCGCCCACGGCTATGCCACGGCAAGCTATCTTTTTAAATATTAAAAATGATAGAATACCTTACTTCGATATTCATAATTTCTTGTTCGATATTCTGCGGTTCAAAAGAAATCCGTAAGTTTGAATTCGTTTTAAAAAAGCTAAAATGTTACGAAACACTAAATATTTATTTCCATGCCTATCAAAGCAAAGCAATTTGATATTTACCAGCAAATACGGAGCAAATTTGTCTTGAGAAAATTTTTGTTAATTATTTCAATATCTTTGTTTGTATTTTTTTGCGCCTTTTCATTCCTTGTTTTTGACCTTTTACAATATGCTGAAACACCCGTAAATTCAAACGAAACAGATAGAATCGTTGTGATAAAGCCTGGTCAGGGATTTACAGCTACCTTGAATAGCCTGAAAGATACCGGAGTCATCAAAAATCCGATTAGATTTGAGATGATTGCCCGCATTAAAGGATATGATAAAAAAATAAAAGCTGGCGAATATCTTCTTTCTTCTTCCATGCCTCCCATTAAAATATTAGAGACAATTGTAAAAGGAAAGGTACGCCTATACAAAGTTACCGTGCCTGAAGGTTACAACATACGTCAAACCGCATCTATTATGAACATGGCAAATCTGGCAACAAAAACCGATTTTTTAAAGGCCGCAACAGACGCTTTATTAGTGCGTGAAAACGGTATTGATGCTGAGACCTTTGAGGGATATCTTTTTCCAGACACCTATTGTTTTCCAAAAAACATAACATCCAAAGGAATAATTACCACAATGGTTGAGCAATTCCGAGCAATATTTACTCCTGAATGGAAAAATCAGGCAAAAAAACTCAATCTAACAATTCATCAGGTAGTGACACTGGCATCCATTATCGAAAAAGAAACAGGCGCCCAGATCGAGCGCCCGATTATCTCCTCGGTTTTTCACAATCGTTTAAGAAAAAAGATGCGTCTTGAAAGCGATCCAACTGTCATCTATGGTATAAAAAACTTTGACGGCAATATAACTCGAAAACACCTCTCTAAGCCGACATCTTATAACACATATAAAATCAGAGGACTTCCACCAGGCCCAATCGCAAACCCAGGTCTCAAAGCAATAGAAGCCGCTCTTTTTCCTGAAAAAACGAATTTTTTATATTTTGTCTCAAAAGGAGACGGCACTCACAAATTTTCAACAAACATCGCAGATCATAACAGGGCTGTAAGAAAGTATCAACTGCGCAAACAACTCATAAATGATATCAGTAGCCGTTAACAGCTTGGAACTTGAAATTGGAAAGTAGAAATTTGGGAAACCTGTCTGCGTGCGTGCGAGCACGCACAGGCAAGGATAAAACAAGTTTACGAGTTGGATATTTACAAGCTGTCAGAAGCGTTAGAAGAAAAGCATGAAGGTCGAATTCCCAATTTCTATTTTCAACGTTCCGTGAACACTTATCTAATTTGCTTGACCATAATGATTTAATCCTGTTAATAAAAACACAATGTTAACTGGTATCCATCCATAAGTGGTAGATTTTGGTTCCTGGCAAGAATCGAGCATTTTTGCAACTGCAGGCATAGTGCGCCTATTTCGAGGGTTGCAAAAAAGCAAGAACGCCGCCAGAGGCCGAAAGATGCCATTTGTGGATGGACACTAACTAATTGGAGGAGAACCGACATGAAACTCACAGACATTGCACCAATAAAAACATGGCAGCAGATGGTAAAAGAAATTTATGAAAAATTCGGAGTTAACTACGGTGTGCTCGACATCAACAATATTGTTATTCAACCGCCTGTCGGATGGGCAAATAAGGCCTGTCCCCTGATAAAGGGTAATGAAAATAGCCGGGTGGTTTGTGCATCCGCTCAACAAAGTATGGCCAGCCAAGCGCGTAACACTAAAAATACTATTATCGACAAATGCGACGTAGGCTTTACAAAATTTGTTATACCGATATTTTACAATGATGAATTCATTGGAACCACGGGTGGATGCGGCATACTTGTTGAGGGTGATGAACTAGATGATTTTTATATTTCAAAAATTCTCAACATATCTGAAAAAGAGGCCAAAGAGCTTATAAAAGATGTAAAAACAATTTCAAATGATGATCTTGAAAAAAATGTCGAGCATTTGGAAAAAGCACTATTAAAAATTATGTCTTGTTAATATAGAAGCTTATCCGACATTTTTGATTCTACTTCTTTACACCTTTTTCTTTATAAATATAATTTGCCAGCAAGCGGCTAAGAACTCACCATAAGTTGAGGGCAAAACGATATGATTTCCTCATCGAACTTTGATCAAAAAACAAACAATCAGCTAAAGGTTGATATTGATAATTTATCCAAGGATAAAAGACTAAATAAACTTCTCAAATCAGTCATCATAGAGGTAAAACATTACGCTGAAGATCAAATCAAACACATCAATCAGTTAACCAGCATCGGTCTCGCCCTGTCTGCTGAAAAAAATATCTCAAAATTGCTGAAAATAATTGTGGATGAATCCAGAGAACTTTCCAATGCTGATGGAGGAACATTATATATAGTCGATGACGACAAAAAGCATCTCCGCTTTGAGATAATGCAAAACGATACCATAAAAACCAGAATGGGCGACACCAGCGGCGTTGAAATCTCCCTGCCAAAAGTCCCTCTCTATATAGACGGAAAACCAAATCATTATAACGTGTCATCATACACTGCTTTAACCGGTGAAACTGTTAACATTCCTGATGTATATGAAGCAGAAGGATTTGATTTCACCGGTCCCAGGAAATACGATGCAACCACGGGATACCATTCCAAATCCATGCTGGTTATTCCGATGAAAAATCATGAAAATAATATTATCGGCGTGCTTCAATTACTAAACGCCAAAGACCCTGAAACCGGCAAGGTAATAGCATTCTCCACAGAATACATAGATATTATCGGCTCCCTGGCTTCACAAGCTGCTGTAGCTCTGACAAATACGCAACTCATTCAGGATTTAAGCAATCTATTATATGCCTTTATCAAAAGCATTGCCGCAGCCATAGACGAAAAATCCCCATACACTGGAGGCCATATCAATCGTGTTGTATCTTTAACAATAATGCTTGCGGAAACAATCAATAATGCAAATAAGGGTAAATTTAAAGATGTCAAATTCAACAAAAATGAAATGGAAGAACTAAAACTGGCCGCATGGATGCATGATGTGGGAAAGATTACAACGCCGGAGTATGTGGTAGACAAATCAACAAAACTGCAAACTATCTTTGACCGCATCAATCTGATAGAAACCAGATTCCAGATTATTGCAAAATCGATTGAAAATAAATATTTAAGCACGAAGGTAGAGCTTATGCAAAACGGCGGGACAAACAGCTCTGAGATAAAACAACTGGATAAAAAGCTTGCCAACGATATAAAATTGCTTCATGAAGAATTGGATTTTATCAAAAAATGCAACAAGCCTGATGAGTTTTTAAGCAATGATAAAATAGAAAAAGTTAAAAAGCTATCAAACAAAACATACTCATTTAATAATATGGATTATCAATATCTTACTGAGGACGAAGTTAAAAATTTATGTATTCAAAAAGGTTCTCTCACAAAAGAAGAACGAAAAATTATTGAAAACCACGTAACAATGACGCTGAAAATATTAAAGGAACTGCCCTTCCCGCCAAAACTGGCAAATGTGCCGGAATATGCTGCCGGGCATCACGAAAAACTGGATGGATCAGGCTATCCACGTGGTCTTACAGAAAAAGAGATGCCCCTGCAATCCCGCATTATGGCAGTAGCAGATATTTTTGAAGCTCTGACCGCCAAGGACAGACCCTATAAAAAACCGATAAAACTTTCCCAAGCGGTTAAAATCATGGGATTTATGAAAAAAAATAGACATATTGATCCGGATATTTATGATCTTTTTATAGAAAACCGCCTTTTTTACGATTATGCCAAAAAAGAAATGAATCCAGAACAGATCGATATATAGATAGACTCTTTGAAAAAATGGTGCGCCCGGCGTGATTCGAACACGCGACCTACGGATTCGTAGTCCGGCACTCTATCCGGGCTGAGCTACGGGCGCATATGAAATATTATAAAATTCGATTATTTCTTAAGCTATACTAATCTTTATGTCAATAATAAGTTGGTAATAATTAACATAACCGTTTAAGGTTCACGACTCACAGTTTATATTTTTTTAAATGAACCTTGTAATAATTGAAGCATGTTTGATATTGATTCTTATTTTTTTCAGAAAATTCTTTTGATGGCATCGTAAAAAGTCAAAAAATTCCCTCTTCATTGATAGGAGAGCCGGGGTAATGGTGAATGGAGCAATATAAATATAATCATTCTGAATTTATGAAAATCGCGTTAAATGAGGCTATAAAAGCTAAAGCAAAAGATGAAGTTCCTGTTGGCGCGGTTCTTGTTGCAGAATCCGGCGATATTATTTCATCCGCACACAATCAAACCATAACACTTACCGATCCAACGGCACATGCGGAAATTTTGACATTACGAAATGCAGCTAAAAAAATACTGAATTACAGGTTGTTAAACACAACTCTATATGTTACAATTGAACCTTGTGTTATGTGCATGGGTGCTATTATTCACTCCAGAATATCAAGGCTGGTTTTTGGCACAAAAGATCCAAAATGGGGTGCGGCCGGTTCATTATATAATTTTGCCGAAGATACAAGATTTAATCATCGGCCTGAAATCATTCAGGGTATATTTAAAAATGAGTGTAAAGCTTTAATTCAGGCTTTTTTCAAGGAAAAACGGAATAAAAAAGGAGAAACTCGTGGCTAATATTGTTGTTGTCGGCACTCAATGGGGAGACGAAGGCAAAGGAAAGATTGTGGATCTTCTGGCAAAATATGCCGATATTGTTGTCCGGTTCCAGGGAGGAAACAATGCAGGTCATACAATGGTTGTGGAAGGAAAACAGTTTATCAGCCATCTTATACCATCAGGTATCCTGCAAAATAAAATCTGCCTCCTGGGAAACGGAATGGTAGTAGATCCTGCGGTTTTGATAGAAGAAATCGAGTATTTAAAAAGCAATGATATAGATATAGGGCCGGACAACCTGAAGATAAGCGAAAGAGCCCATATTATTATGCCCTATCATAAAGAAATAGATCATGCACGGGAAAGGTTGAAAGGTGATAAAAAAATAGGCACCACCGGAAGAGGAATCGGGCCTTCTTATGAAGATAAGGCAACCCGCAGGGGAATACGATTTGTCGAACTGCTTGATCCTGAAGTTTTTCATGAAAAGGTAACTTCCATATTAGAAGAAAAGAATTTTTACCTTGAAAAATATTTATCATCCAGCCAGTTGGAGTTAGAAGCTATAATTAATGAATACAATGAATATGCAAAAACTCTGTCTCCCTATGTTTCAAACATTTCAGTTATAATGGATAATGCCATTAAATCAGGCAAACAGGTACTTTTTGAGGGCGCACAGGGAACTCATCTCGATATTGATCACGGCACTTACCCTTACGTTACTTCATCAAACACTGTTTCAGGCAATGCCTGCAGCGGAGCCGGCATTGGCCCAAAGGCAATTACCGGAGTAATCGGCATTGTTAAAGCCTATACAACAAGAGTTGGAGAGGGACCCTTCCCTTCAGAACTTTTTGATGCAACAGGAGATGCCATTCAAAAAAAGGGGGCTGAGTTTGGCGCTACAACCGGTAGAAAGCGCCGTTGCGGATGGCTGGACACCGTAATACTTCGAAACGCAGTCCGTTTAAATGGTCTTACAGGTATTGCAATAACCAAGCTGGATGTCCTGGGAGGCCTTGAATCGATTCAGATTTGCACCGGTTATGAATATAATGGAAAAATTCTTCACAATTTTCCAGCAAGTCTCAATATTCTTTCAAGATGCAAACCAGTATATGAAACTGTTCCAGGATGGTCGGAAGATATATCTGATATCCGTGCAATAGAAGATTTGCCTGAGGATGCTCGCAATTATCTCAATCGTATTGAAGAGCTTATTGAAACTCCTATACAGTTAATATCGCTTGGCCCGGCAAGGGATGAAACAATAATTGTTAGTAATCCTTTTGGATAAAAAGTGCTTTAGGAGGAACAACCTGTTATTATCCAAGATGAGAAATTAGCTCTTAGCAATTAGCTCTTATTATTTCGTGTGGTTACCAGCAATTTGATTTTCACCTATTGGGTGAAATCTTGACTTTTATCAATACATTGAAATTATTGTGCTAAAAGCTAATGGCTAATCGCTTATTTTAGGTATTATTAATTGACATATAAAGATTATTGGAATAAAAATCTGTCAAAAGTTGAGACCTTTGAAAAATGTTCAATTTTGCTCAAGTTCAAGGAAGGCGAAGATTTTAACCGGAGGAATATATTAAATATTTCGAGGATTAAAATTTGAGCCTGACGCCGAAATTGGGCAAAAGGGGGCGTTTTGCAAAGGTCTCAAGTCGGGACGTGGCTCAGCCTGGTAGAGCACAGCGTTCGGGACGCTGGGGTCGCTGGTTCAAATCCAGTCGTCCCGACCAGATAATCAATAAAAAAGGCCGCATCTAAAAATGCGGCGTTTTTATTGTATGCAGGGTTCTTCAAAAAATCGTGAACTGTAAACCGTTAACAATTACAAAGCAGGCGCTGTTTCTAAAATCGCCTTTGCAAGCTCTAAATCTTCCCTGGTTGTAATCTTAATGTTGTGTTTGCTTCCGCTGATAACTTTTACATTTACACCAAGCCGTTCCACAAGCAGCGCATCATCAGTGCCTGAAAAATCTTCCTGCCTTGCCTTATCATGAGCTTTGATTAACAGGCTGTATTGAAAAGCCTGCGGTGTCTGCGCAAGCCATATCGGATCTCTTTCAATTGTTTTATCAACATAGCCTGAATTATCAACCTGCTTTAAAGTACTATCCACAGGAATACCAAGAATGCAGGCGCCATACTCTTTTGCGCCGATTATACATGCTGTCAACTGTTCTGAAGATACAAGCGGCCGCACACCATCATGGATGACAATTATGTTTGCAGATTTACTATCTACTGCCATAAGCCCGTTATAAACAGAGTCCTGACGCTCTGCGCCGCCAGGAATAAGAGTTACATTATTTTTGAGCGTAATGGGCGAAAGTACATTTTCATTGCAATAATCAAAGTCGTCTTTTGGAACAACAAGAATAATATTTTCTATCAAACTACATGCGTCAATAACCAGAAGGGTATGGGCTAAAACAGGACGACCGGCAAGCAAAAGATACTGTTTGCGCAAACTGTTTTTCATTCTCATGCCCTTGCCGGCAGCCACAATAATTGCTGAAATCATGATTTATAAAAAAGTGCCTAAAGTATATTAAAGTGTCTAAAATGCCTAAAGTTGTGGTACGCTTTCGGCGTGCTAATTGACAATCCCAATGCTTCTATGAAGTTGTCCGAGAATTATGTTCGTAACGAAAAAGTGTGAAAGCGAGACCAAATTTTTGGAAATTAGCAGCGCCAAAGGCGCATTCCTTAACTTTAGGCACTTTAATATACTTTACTCAAGTTTCGCACCCTTGATTTCTATCAATATCAAGACGGTAAGGGTTGAAAATAACATTTTTACAGCGAAATCATTTACTTATATTTTGTAAACAGCAACCTGTGCAACA
>JAFCZU010000465.1 GCA_019314185.1 Deltaproteobacteria bacterium
GCATCAATAAAATCAGACAAGACAGTTATAATAGAAAGAAATACCCCACGTACCTCTGCACTCGACGGTTAATATTAAACTGATTTCAGCCCCGTTAGTTCTCCAATCATCCCGCTGGCAGCAACCAGGTTTTGCAATGCGCCGCCCGCGCTCTAACCCATGATTACTTCCCTCACAAGTTCAAATCCGTGTCCTAAAATATTGCCACCCCAGCCCTCATTCATTCACTACCTCACCACCCTCTGCAAACATCTGCCTGTGCTGCCGTCAGCACTCACCCTGCCCCCCTCCTGCTCGACCCCGCAGCCTGCGCCCGGTTGCTATATATGCTGGCGGCGGCCTCGGCTGTTGCTGGGTGCTGCCGGTGGCCGCCACGGATGTAGAAATATATAATTTGTGTGATGGGGTGCTAAAAAACGTATCCACTTCAAAAAGCATGGCATTTTGACCGGATTTACAGGATTTACAGGATGTTGACATTGCGGCATATCCTGTAGATCCTGTCTAATAATTTTTAAATAACCCTTAGATTTGAAGTGGATACTAAAAAACCAATTGTAGTCCGGCGCAGCCCAAAACAGAATAAAAGCATCAGCTAGCAATGGTTTAATGAGTTATTGCTAAAACCACCATCTTTATAATTCTTAACTACATGTTACCGATGATGGTTATGAAAATCGGTAGGAACGAGCCCTGTCCCTGCGGCAGCGGAAAGAAATATAAAAAATGCTGCATGCAAATACATCAGAGCATCGAGAAGGCTGAAAATAATCTGAAAGAGAAGATTCTCAGATTCTCAAATGAGCCACGCTTCGAGGCTGATATCAGAGACGCAAATGATCTTTTTTTCGAAGGTAGAGAACCTGATGAAGGCGATATGAGAATGTTCATTGACTGGTTTATCTACGACTACAGGCTGAAGGATTATGAGAAAAGCATCATAAAGCTATTCTATCTGGAAAGACTCCAAAACCTCAACAATCTGGAAATAGAAATACTTGAAGAACGACAGAATACTGTCCTTGGAATATATGAGGTTACAGGGATAGAAAGAGGCAGAGGGATATATATCAAAGATATCTTCGATAATTCGGAGAAATTTGTTAATGATGTAAACTCTTCCAAAGGTATGAATAGATGGGATATTGTCATACTGAGAGAAATTACGGTTGGTGGTAAACATTGCATCTCAGGAACAGCATATATACTGCCCCAGAGTGCCAAGGGCGGGATAATACAATACGCAAAAGAAGAATTTATCGATTTCAAGAAGGAAAAACCTGAGGCAACCTGGCAAGATTTCATGAAGGACCTGGGCTACACGTTCATTACATTTACCTACCGCAAAGCTGCACAGCCAGTTCAATTTGCAACTTCTGAGGGGGATCCTATTATTCTTGCAAAAGCAATCTATAAAGTGATGGATCATGAGCGGGCGGTGGATGCGCTTCAAGATATTCCAGGCTTTGAAATTCTTGACTCCAGCCAGGATGAAATTCACTTTGGCTGGTTTGTGGAAGTAACTGAATCAAATCCAGAGAGGGGACGATTAATATTCCAGTCAACTGTTATTACTGAGGAGGGAGAGGGGAAATATAAGTCAATGGGAGATGTCACCATCAACAGTAACCAGCTTACCTTGAACTGCCTTTCGAGTGAAAGACTTGAGCGCGGGAAAAACCTGCTCAAAGCCCTTGGGGATGTTATTGAGTTTCAGTCAGAATCGGAAGAATTTCCTGATCTGGAAGGTGGAAAAGATAAAACACCTGAAACCGGATTGGAGGATCCTGTTCTTGAAGAGTTAAGGAGGAAGTTCCTGGAAGACCACTACCGAAAATGGGTAGATATGTCCATACCGTTTTTAAATGGTAGGACGCCGAGAGAATGCTCAAAAACATCGGAAGGAAAAGCGAAGCTGGAAGAACTTCTGAAAGTCATAGAGAATGCGGAAGAGCGGAGGATGAGATCAGGGGAACTAGGCTACGATGTAAGAAAGCTGCGTGAGATGCTGGGGATGTGAATACACCGTTTATTTTTATGTATTTTTGAGTATATAAACCTATCAAAATTTATTTATTTCAGATATGAGCGTGACAGTTATTGTATGAAATGCATTTTCAATCACACTGCCCCCCCTCCCACTCAACCTACAACCTGCACCCGGTTACTCAATATGCAGACGGCGGTCCAGGGTCTGATAACATGATTATATCGATTCTGGTGCTGTATGCCTCCAGCCCATATCCCTGGCCGGAATTTCAGATATGAGCGTGAATGTTAAGCGAAATTGATAAAATCCCACCTTCTGTATACAAAACTGGGACGGCAAAAACGGAAATGAGGCAAAAAAGATTTATGACAAAAAGAAAGAAAAAGAAATCTGATGATCATTGGGCATTAGTTAAGACAAAATATAGACTAAATTCTCGTCAAATAGCAATGGCTAAAGAACTTGGAATGAACCCTAAGAAGTTTGGGAGTTTAGTTCCCAGCAAATCAGAACAGTGGAAGGAGTCATTGGGGCGCTTCATCGAAAAATGTTATTGCAAAAGATTCAAAAAACAAGAGCCATCTAAAGATTAAGGCTTCGTGATTATGCTTCTTGAATCCCTCGTTCACTAACTTAAATGACCTTCAGTCGCTTTCCCGCCACCACAAATTCGCATAGCTGCTAACCGTTATATGAAGTAAGTCTCCAATCCCTCAGCCGCCCATTCTCCCACTCTCCCGCTGCCACGGCATCTGCACTTTACCCTGCCACCGCAGCCCGCCAGGGCGGCAGTGTGGCAGTCAGCCTTGTGGATTCGTGCGAGTTTAGAACCGCAGATGAACGCGTAATTTGTATCCACTTCAAAAAGCATGGCATTTTGACCGGATTTACAGGATCCTGTAAATCCTGTCTAATAATTTTTAAATAACCCTTAGATTTGAAGTGGATACCGTAATTTTCCTTCAACCCATGGCGCAGTTCGACCATCTTGTAGCCCTGCCCGACAGCGAAGACCGCGCCATGGCCATCAATGAGGAGATGGAGTCTATAGAAGGCGACTACAAAAACCTGCGCGGCGTTCTGCCCAAGAGCGAATGCCAGGAACTCGACAACGATGTACTCGGTCAGCTTCTGCGCACGCTCAACCCCGACGAGCTGGCGAAATATAATGAGTCACTCACCCAAGCCCGCGACCTCCTCCTGCCGCGCCTGATGAACGGGGAGGTAGCAGTATGAACAAACACTCCCTCCCCAACCTCATCGCCCTCGGCGAAGGCTTCACCACCGAGTTCAAACGTAGGGTTACTTCCAACCTCGGGCGGGAGATATGCGCCTTTGCCAATGCAACAGGTGGTATCATCCTGATTGGGGTGGATGATGATGGTGAGATTGTCGGGGTTG
>JAFCZU010000086.1 GCA_019314185.1 Deltaproteobacteria bacterium
AATAAATATGGGGTTTTATTATGGGATGATCCGTGGCTTGTATTGGCTCAGGGGGCAGCAAATCATGGCCTTAAGCAAAAGATCGAACAGAAACTGAACCGATTAGAAAAGGAATGGAAAATAAGAACAACTCAATTGGAATATTGAAAGGCAGGGAGGGCTTCAGGGACATCCCGCACTTCCAGCCGCATTTCCCGATGTTCACTTTTAACCGATAAAAACCTTGCATTTGCGGTGAAAAAGATTAATCATAAACCAAGAAAGTGCCTCGACTATCAGACACCACATGAAGTCTATCACAAAGCATTGCGTGGTGCAGTTGCAATCTGAATTCACCAAATTTTCTGTAAATAAAGGGTTCTTAAATAATTGTGATAACCGGCTATCATATAATAGATACGCTTTCGATCCCGAAAATAAACTATTTAGCATTGAAACGATTTTAGTAAATAAAACAAATCTCCCCTTTGGCGCGTCGATTGTTGCGGTATGCAGGAAAACTTAATGATAAGGTAGCAAATACTCGACTTTGGCCATTTAAGATAAGATAGGCGAAGTAATTATAGAGTTCGGCTAAGACGACGTTCTTTAAAAAAAATTACGAGGACAAGGAATTCATTTTTTGTAGTCCCTTCAAAACAATGCATGTTAAAAAAATCAGCTATTTACAAAATATTGTGGCTCAGAGTTGGTGAGGATGGAAAAACGTGTTGATAATTCAGAAACAGGCTAATAGAGGCTGAGATTATGGTAAGAATAGGAGTAATAGGTTGTGGTTATTGGGGGCCTAATTTGATAAGAAATTTCGTGACGTGTCCTGAAACAGAACTGCTTTGGGCCTGCGATCTGGATAAAAAATGAGAGATAAAGACTTAGAAATATCTCAAACTAAAATTCCAGATAATGTAGGTGATTACAGGCTTATAACAAGAAAAGTATTGAATGCTATACAGGAACTACCAGAAAATCAAAGGTTTATGAAGGGTATTTTTGCCTGGGTAGGTTTTAGAACAGCGACTGTGGAGTATAAACGTGATAACAGAAAAGCGGGGAAAACAAGTTTTAACGGATGGAAGCTTTGGAATTTTGCATTGGATGGGATTACTATCTTCAGTACTATTCCACTTCGAATATGGCTATATATCGGAATGTTTATGTCTTTTCTAACTTTTCTTTATGGAAGCTTTATTGTTTTACGAACGCTGATTTTGGGTGTTGATGTACCTGGTTATGCATCTTTGCTGACAACTATTTTGTTCCTTGGCGGCATTCAATTAATTGGAATTGGGGTATTGGGTGAGTATGTGGGACGTATGTATATGGAATCAAAAAGACGTCCTTCTTATATTGTTGATGGCAAGTACTAAATAATTGCCAAGCTTTATCAGATTCATATATGGAATGATTGCAATCTACTTGAAACTAAAGTTGGTTAGGTATGCTATTGGTAGGAGTCGTTTCAACAGGAATATATATAATTGCTGCCTTCTTTATTATATATTTCGTTGATGATTCTATATTTTCATCTAACATCTTTGCGTTTGCCTGCGCCTTCTTATTTTCATATCTCGCGCAGTCAAAATTCGTATTTAATGGCAATATATCATTTAATAAGGCTTCTAAATTCTTTCTTGTTCAATTTGTGTCTTTGTTATTGGCAATAGGTCAATGGGCGTAAGAAACGAAAATGCCGGGAGGGGCGCGGCCAGTACCCGCAAGGTTATCGCCATAGTCCAGTCGAATTATATTCCGTGGAAGGGGTATTTTGATTTGATAAACCGTGTGGATGAGTTTATTTTGTATGATGAAGTTCAGTATACGAAAAATGACTGGAGGAATAGAAATCAACTCAAAACTCCAAATGGCAAACTATGGATAACTATTCCTGTACATCAAAAAAAAATGGATCAAAAGATAAATGAGAGTTTAGTTTCAAATGATATCTGGAGGAAAAAACACTGGAAGACAATAATTCAGAATTATTCCAAGGCAAAACACTTCGATTACTATAAGGAATTATTCGAAAAATTGTATCTTGATTCAAATGAGAGATTGCTAAGCAGGATTAACCATAGGTTTCTAATTGCAATCTGCGGAATATTGGGCATTAAAACGAAAATATCTTGGTCGATGGATTATAGCCTAATTGAAGGAAAAACAGAGAGATTAGTAGGTCTTTGCAAGCAGGCGGGTGCAACGGAATACCTGTCAGGTCCAACCGCGAAAGACTATATTGATGATAATCTTTTTAAGTCAGAAGGCATATCAATACATTATATGGACTATTCAGGATATCCGGAATATAATCAATTTTATCCGCCCTTTGATCATGCAGTCAGCATCATTGATCTTATTTTCAATGAAGGGCCTGACGCTCAAAAATATATGAAGAGTTTTTGAAATGAAACTGTCAATTGTTACGACAATGTATCATTCGGCGCCTTATATTAACGAATTTTATGCACGAATTTGCGCCGCCGCAGGACAAATTACAAATAATTATGAAATAATATTCGTAAATGACGGCTCGCTCGATGATTCGCTTGAAATTGCCGCATCATTGTATGAAAAAGACCCTAAAGTTCGCGTTATTGATCTTTCAAGGAATTTCGGACATCATGAGGCGATAATGACGGGGCTTGGTTATTCGGAGGGTGATCTTATTTTTCTGATAGATTGTGACCTTGAGGAAGAGCCTGAACTACTTTGCAAATTCTACAATGAATTTAATAAATCTAATGCAGATGTTGTTTATGGTGTCCAAGAAAAGCGCAAGGGAAGTTTTTGGGAAAAAAACAGTGGCAGTCTTTTTTACCTCTTGTTTAACAAAATCTCTGATTACAAAATTACTGCAAACCAGTTGACTGCGAGATTAATGTGCAGAAAATATGTGAGATCCCTTCTTCTCTATAATAAAGAATCCGGGTTGTTCCTTGCGGGTTTGATGAGAATTACAGGGTATTGTCAAAAGGCCATTCCGATTGAGAAACTATCAAAAGCCTCTTCTATTTATTCAATGAGAAAGAAGATAGCCTTGCTCATGAGCAGTATTACTTCTTTCACGGCCTATCCTCTCAAGCTGATTTTTTATGTCGGGGTTTTTATTTCAAGTGTCTCTTTCCTTTTCGCATTATATTTAATCCTACGAAAGCTTATATACGATAATGTTTCGATGGGATGGAGTTCTTTGATGGTTTCCCTGTGGTTTATTGGTGGTGTTTTAATGATGTTTATGGGGATAATCGGCGTATATTTGGCGAAAATTTACATTCAGGTGAAGAGACGGCCTATTACAATTGTAAAAAACATTTACGAAAGGAATTATAAAAAATGAATAACTCTCTTGATGACTATGTTGAGTCTTACCATAGTGACTTTAAATATAGTCTTGACAATAAGTTAATCTTAAATTGGTACCCGCAACGGGTGTTAAATATGATGAACCCCGGTTCACTGCTCGAACTTGGAATAGGACACGGGTATACAGCCAGTGCCTTCAGCAATAAGGTAGATCGATATCAGGTCATTGAAGGTTCTAACGCTGTAATAAGCCTTTTTAAACAACAGTTTGATTGCGCAAAGATTGATATAGTAGAATGTTTCTTTGAAAATTTTGATACGGATGAGAGATTTGATAATATCCTCATGGGATTTATACTTGAACATGTGGATGATCCAATTTTTATTGTAAATAAATATAAAAAATTTCTGGCAGAAAATGGAAAATTATTTGTCACCGTTCCCAATTCGGAAGCACTGAACCGACAGATTGGCCATGAAGCAGGACTATTGGATGACTTGGAGCATCTGTCCGAATTCGATAGGAAAAATGGTCATAAAAGATATTATAACATGAAGAAATTGAAAGACCTTGCAAAAAGTAGTGGGCTGCGTATTATTTCTATAGAAGGCATTTTTCTTAAGCCAATAACAACAGAACAGATTAGAACGCTTGGGTTTGATGACAATATTCTAAAAGCATTCCTTAAAGTTGGGATAAATTACCCTGAACTATGCGTTGCTATTTTAATGGAACTTCGACATGAAAAATAGAATCCTTATAACTGGGGATAGCGGTCTTGTTGGCGGAAAATTGGCCAAATCGCTTGCATCAAAATATGACATCGTTGGCATTTCAAAAAGGGCTGGCTATGATATAACCTTGGGGGATTCAATGACCGCACTCGAAGGCAGCTTCGATATAATTATTCATTGCGCAGCCAGTTTTCTGGATGATATGATAGATTCGATGCTCCAAAATGAACTGGTCAATTCTATAGGCACATTGAATATATGCAAACTGGCTGCCGAAAGACATTGCAGACATTTTATCTATATCTCAAGTATATCTTCACTGAACGATTACAAAAGCGACCTTAATAATTCTTATGGTATTTCGAAAAGACATGGAGAGGATAATGTCAGGCTGTTTTGCAAGCATAACAGAATAAAGTATACTATCTTAAGGTTTTCTCAAATCTACGATGACGAAAAAAAGCTGTAAAGCACCAGCAGATGCTTTACAGGCTAATTGACTTAATTGCTGAAAACCGGGAAGTTGTAATATGTGGCGAGAATAATCCGTTAAGGAATTATATTCATATTGATGATGTTGTTGAAATTATCAAACGAGTGGTTGCCCTTAACCTTGAGGGAGAATATTATTGCGTTCATCCTAAATCGGAAAGAATCTTGAGGATTATAAGAACGATCGGGCACGTTATGAAAAAGGAACCTATTGTGAAGCTCAATTTGGGCAAAGAAAATATTAAAGATATCTTTTTGCCAGAGAAATTGTCACTTTATAAAATGATCAATTATTACCCAGTGATTGATTTGAATGAAGGCATAAAGAGAATAGTAACTGCTTGCTATGAAAAAGTATAACATACTTGTTACCGGAGTAGGAGCTATTATCGGTTACGGGATTATCAAATGCCTGAGAAAATCCAAATATAAAGACAACATCCGGATAATAGGTATTGATATTTATAGTGATGCTGTGGGAAGAAATTGGTGCGATGATTTCCAACGGGGTATTTTGGCAATGGATGATGCCTTTCCTGACTTTCTAAAAGGGGTAATTAAAAATTATAACATTAATTTAGTAATACCCGGCATAGAGCAGGATATTGAAAGTATAACTAATCATTTCCACACATTTTCGAGTCTTGACACATTATTCGTTCTGAACAGGCCTGAATTGATACGACTCTGTAATGATAAGTGGGAAACCTTCATTTTTTTCAAGAATGAACAAGTGGATATGATAAAAACTTATATAGATGGAGATTTTGATCGCTTGAAAGATGAGTTAGGGCTCCCTTTTTTGTTAAAGCCAAGACGTTCATATGCCTCCAAGGGTATTCGAAAGATCGAATCTGCTACCGATTATTATTACTGGAAAGATAAACTAGAAGATAATTTCATGGTGCAACAGATTGTTGGCACAGATGAATTAGAGTATACAGTAGGCGCCTTTGGTTTGGGTGATGGTACGCATTCAGATATTATCGTTTTAAAACGAAAACTTGCAGTTGATGGCGCCACTGCTAAAGCAACAGTTGTGCAAAAACCTGAGCTTGAGAAGTATGTAGAAAGATTATGCCGAATTACGAAGCCTATCGGACCAACTAATTACCAGATAAGATACCATGAAGGATCTTATCTATTATTAGAAATAAATCCAAGGATTTCAGCTTCTACCTCTATTCGAGAAGCTTTCGGTTATAATGAAGCGGAAATGTGCATTGAGTACTTCCTGGAAGGCAAGATTCCGGATAAACGGAAGATGCATAGCGGTTCGGCTGTCAGGTATATCGAGGATTTTATTAAGTATGATAGCAATTATTGCTGATGTTCATGGAAATTATCCAGCGTTAAAAGCTGTTCTTGAAGATATCGAATCTTTAGGCATCAATGAAATTTACTCTCTGGGTGATGTTGCCGGTTACTATTCGATGATAAACGAATGTATTGAGTTATTAAAGAATAAAGGGATACCTAATATTATGGGCAATCATGACTATTATCTTATTAATTCTAAGTTCTGCCTCAGGTCAAATGCTGCAAATACTTGTCTTAATTTTCAGAGAAAGATTATTGCAGTGGAAAACCTGAAGTGGTTAAAAAAAGCATTATCTATAATTGAAATAGGAAATATGTGCATGGTTCACGGAGGATGGCACGATTACAGAGAAGAATACATTTATAATCCTGAAGAGGAATATTTTGATGGCATTGAGGGTAAATATTTTTTTTCAGGACATACTCATGTCCAGTTTTTAAAAAAATTTGGTGCCCTGACATACTGCAATCCAGGTTCAATTGGTCAACCAAGGGATGGAGATAATAGGACTGCATACGCATTAATCGACAATAAGAAAGATAAAATTATTTTAAAAAGGATTTCCTATTCTATTGACGAGATTGCTTTGCATATGAAAGCAAATGGTTTTGATGCCTACTTTTATGAAAATCTTTATAAAGGTTCGCGGATTGGTGGTGCAATTGATAGAGTAGAATGATTTTTAATCCAGCAAGAAAGCCATAAGATTATGAAATCATATGATGAAGCCTGAAATTTTTAGTTCTAAAAGGTATTTCTATATGGGTTATACTTACATTTTCGGAACAATCCTTTTCACTGTCTATGGCCAGTTGATAATAAAGTGGCAGATGGCGAAGACCAAGCCGTTGCCACATATTTTTGGCGAGAAAATCATTTTCCTTCTGCAGATGTTTCTCAATCCATGGATTCTTTCGGCGTTTCTTTCAGCCTTTCTTGCCTCTCTCTGCTGGATGGTCGCGATAACAAAATTTGAGCTGAGTCATGCCTACCCTTTTATGAGCCTTTCTTTTGTGTTTGTGCTTGTATTAAGCGGTTTTTTATTTCAAGAGTCGATCACATTGCCAAAACTGTTTGGGGTGTTGCTTATTATAACAGGTGTTATTGTCGGAGCACGGGGATGAAGATATGTCTGTCATGCGGGCAGCGATTCGCAACGAAAGGCTGGCGTTGTCCTTCATGCAGTAAGTATCCTGAAGTTGTTAGTGGTTTTTTGTTATTTGCTCCGAATTTTGCTGCGGGAAATGACGGCTTCGGGGCGAGATATTTTGAGAAGTTATTCAAGGTAGAAGCATGGAATTTCTGGTTCAGATCGCGCAATAAATTGTTGATTTGGGCACTGCGAAAATATTTTCCACAGGCGGAAAGCTTTTTTGAGATTGGATGCGGGACAGGCTATGTTTTATCCGGCATTCAAAGTAAATTTCCAGACCTTCGTTTATATGGAAGTGATATTTTCAGTAACGGCCTATCGTTTGCGGAGCAACGGCTGTCTGATGTCTCGCTCTTTCAGATGGATGCCCGGCGGATTCCTTTTGAAATGGAGTTTAATGTAATAGGCGCCTTTGATGTTCTGGAACATATTGATGAAGATGATGTTGTTCTTCAGCAAATGTTTCAGGCCACAAAGTTTGGGGGGGGAATAATTCTCACTGTTCCGCAGCATCGGTTTTTATGGAGCGTTGTGGATGAATACTCATTTCACAAACGACGATACACAAGAAAGGAACTGATGAAGAAAGTGAAAAACGCGGGGTTTCAAATTGTCTGTGTCACTTCCTTTGTCTCTTTTCTGTTGCCATTAATGCTTCTTTCCAGGATGAAACGACAACTATCTTCTGATAAATTCGATCCCCTGGCTGAGCTTGAAATTGGACGGATCAAAAATGCAGTGTTGGAGAATATCCTGACGGTGGAAAAAGTCTTCATCAAATGTGGATTTTCCTTCCCTGCGGGGGGATCACTTCTAATGATAGCGAAACGCAACCGGAGGTAACAATTGAGCATTATTCCTTTCAACCGGCCTTTCATCGTCGGTAAGGAGCTTTACTATATCGCCCAGGCTGTTGTTGAATCGCACCTTTCCGGCGACGGGACGTTCACGAAGCGGTGTCAGAAATGGTTTGAGGAGCGGCTGGGATGCACAAAGGCTTTGCTGACCCATTCCTGCACGGGCGCACTGGAGATGGCTGCTATGTTGTGCGGCATAGAGCCGGGGGATGAGATCATCATGCCGTCCTTTACATTTGTGTCCACAGCCAATGCCTTCGTGCTGCGCGCGGGTATGCCGGTCTTTGTTGATATCAAGGAGGATACCTTAAACATTGATGAGACGCTGATTGAGCAGGCGATTACGCCCCGGACCAAGGCCATTGTTCCGGTGCATTATGCCGGAGGCTCCTGCGCCATGGATGAAATTATGGATATTGCGGAGCGACACGGCCTCTTTGTGGTGGAGGACGCGGCCCAGGCATTGTTGTCCACTTACAAGGAGCGGTATCTTGGGACAATAGGCCATTTCGGGTGCCTGAGCTTTCATGAGACCAAAAACATCATCAGCGGCGAAGGCGGAGCATTGATCATAAACGACGAAAAGTTTGTCGAACGGGCGGAGATCCTGTGGGAAAAGGGGACAAACCGAAAGCAGTTCTTCCGGGGGGAGGTGGATAAATATACCTGGGTCGATATCGGCTCGTCCTTTCTCCCCAGCGAGCTGGTGGGGGCGTTTCTGTATGCTCAACTGGAGCAGGCCGAGAAGATTATGGAAGCCAGGACCCAGATCTTTAGACAATACCTACGTGTCCTCGGCCCCTTGGGGGATGATGGAGTGATTCGTCTTCCAGCTGTGGAATACGGAAGCAACGGACATATTTTCTACATCATAACCCGCTCGTCTGAGGAGCGCTGCCAGCTTATCGAGTATTTGAAGGAAAACGGCATCTGGGCTGTCTTTCACTACGTGCCGCTCCATTCATCCCCAGCGGGCGCGAAATACGGACGCACAAGCGAAAAGCTGCGTGTAACCGATGACCTCAGCGACCGGGTGCTCAGGCTGCCGGTATATTATGAGATGAGGGAAGAGGATGTGGAAAGGGTGGCCGAGCATATAAGTCAGTTCTATGGCGGCTGAATGGATATGATCTGCTCGCGCATACGGATTGCATTGCGGAACGGCGCGGATCATAAAGGGATATTGGATAGGGCAAGAAGTGCTAAGATTCACTGCGGAATTGCTGGCAGATTTCAGAGAATTACGCAATATATAGGCATTTTGTGGGAGTGAAGAACATGATCACGTCAACAAACCGCTGGCGCTGGCTTTTAGTCATAGCCATCCTAATGCATTTCTCTGTTATCTTGATGCTCGGCTTGTCTCGGTATTGGGGTTATATGAGCTCTATCAATGACCTTGGTCAATTTGATCAGGCTGTTTGGGGAGGGTTGCATGGGCAGCCTTTTTTTAATAGTATCTTATTCAATCAACAACTCAACTATTTGATGGGAGCACGTTGCCCCCTTCTTATTCTCTTCGTTCCACTCTATGCCATTATTCCCAGTGCTACTTGGTTAACCATCGCCCAGGCACTTGCATTGTCGCTCGCAGCTTGGCCGATCTTCCTGTTGGCAAGCCGGGTCTGCTTGTCAGAAAAAGCCGGGTTGTTGTGGGCCGTTGCCTATTTGCTGAACCCGTTTTTGCTGAATGCGGCAGCCTGGGATTTTCATCCTATGACTTTGGCAGTGCCCTTTGTGGCAATTAGTATGCTGGCTGTCGAAACAAAGAGACAAAGGGATTGCATATATAGTTTTACTCTTTGCTTTCTTTTGCGGTTTTCCTGTTTTAGCTCCTGAATTCCTATTGCCTGGTTTGGCGGACCTGGCGGCTAACATGCTGTCAGCTAACCCCATGCCGAGAAGCCCTTTTGCTTATCATAGTGTGACCCTTATTCCGTTACTTGCAACGGCTGCAATTTATGGTGTTAAGCGGCTTTCGCTATGGCAAAGCAGATACACACTGACCCAATTGACGGGTCTTGCAGTTATATTTAGCTTTGTTGGCGGGTATTTGCTTGCGCCTTTGCCTCTGCCCGGGGCACGTAATTTCTGGGCGCCAGCCAATTTTCTGAGCCGGCCTGATCCGCGCGTTCAGATGATTCGGTCACTGGTGGGGGAGAATGCTTCTGTTTCCGCCCAGGCTAATGTTGGTTCACATTTTTCACAACGTCATGA
>JAFCZU010000466.1 GCA_019314185.1 Deltaproteobacteria bacterium
CCTCATAATCCTGCTCATTGGCGTTTTATCTCTTCAAGTTTTTGCCAGCGAAGGTAAGCCTGTTCCCCATTATTCCATGTATCCTCAGCTCAAATGGGAGGATGAGCGCCTGACCGGTGAACTCAGCAATTGTCAGGTTAAAACCCTTTTGGAAGAACTGTCACAGAAGGAAGGCTTTCAATTGGAGATCGTTGGAGATTTGAACCTGAAACTTGATCTCTTTTTTGATCATCTGACACTGGAGCAAAGTATCAAGAAGATCATGCGTCTGAGCAATTTGAGTTATGTCATGATATTGGATGTGGAGAGACAGTCTGAAGACAAAGAGTTGTACCGCCTTAATAAATTGATTGTCTGTCAAAAAGACAAAAGCGCTCAATCCTCAAGGACTCATCGCACACGTCCACTGCCACAAAAGAGAAGGCTTGAGAAAAAGCCGTCTCCTGATGAGGAAGAAAAAGAGACAATCTCTCAGCCCCCAGAACCTCCTGCTATATCCAGAGAACGCCCAAAGGCAATATATAGAAAGTCCGAAGTGGAATTTGAAGGCTCTCCGGAAGACTTAAGAAGCTATGTTGAAGAAATGTCAAGAGAAGGGCTGATCAATTCGGAAGAGTATAAAATGATTCTGGAAAAGATGAAAGGAGGAAAGAACACAGATTGAGCACAAGCTCAAATTGCCTTGGAAATTTTGACTGTGACAGCGCGATATCTATCTATGGGGCAGACATTGCTGTATTTGCGGCTGATTTTGGTAGGACGGATTGTCCGTAGAGGACAAATAATCCTTGTCCTCTCATTAAGGAAGTAGATTTACCAAGAAACCTATTTTGGAGGGAATAAAAATGAGAAAGAAAATATTGAATTCAGTTTTGTTTCTTTGTTTTTTGGGAGGATTGATCTTTTCAAGTGCGTCTGCCCATGCCGCTGTTTGGTATGTAGATGCGAATGCCCCCCTGGGTGGTGATGGAAAGAGCTGGGCTACAGCGTTTAGAGATATTCAGTCAGCGATAAATTCTGCTTCACCCTTCTGGATGGTATGCATGGCACCGTACGATCAAATCTATGTTAGGCAAGGCACCTATGTTCTGACGGGCCAGATTAACGTCAACAAGGTAGTGAGCATTTATGGGGGCTTTGATAAAATGGGCAACAGGGACTGGAAGAAAAACATAACCATAATAGACGGGAATGACAAAGTACGTTGCCTGAATGTGACAAAACCTTCTGTAATTAACGGGTTCACCATCAAAAATGGAAATACTCCAGATTACGGGGGAGGCGTTTATATAGATAGTTCCCCGGTCTATTGTTCCATGGGTGATTGGTATCACACACCGATAATTAAAAACTGTAAGATAACTGGTAACCGCGCTGGTATTACTGGAGGCGGAGTTTATGATATCGAATCAGACTCAAAAATCGTGAATTGCACATTTACAGAAAATTACGCTACAAATTTCGGCGGCGGGATGTATAATCTGGACTCCTCGCCCAAGGTGACCGATTGCCTATTTCATACAAACTCATCTGACGAGGACGGCGGAGGGATGTATAATTGGGATTCTTCACCTACGATTACCGGATGCATTTTCCGAGACAACCAAGCTAGAGACAATGGTGGCGGCATCCACAACGGTGGTGGCTCACCAATAATGACCAACTGTACCTTCATATCCAATGTAGCTCACGGCCATATCGACCCCATGGGCGGTGGTGGCGGAATGAACAATGCTTACTCTTCGCCGATAGTGACCAACTGCATTTTTCTCAATAATTATGGACGTTCATACGGCGGCGGTATGTTAAACTATTCTAGCTGGTCAACGGTGACAAATTGCACTTTCTGGAATAACTCGGCTATCGCTCCCGGCGGTGGATATGGCGGTGGAATGTATCACTTTCATGGTGCTACTGAAGTGATCAACTGCATCCTTTGGGGAGATTATCCTGATGAGATATCGAATTCGACAACCAGTTCACCGACTGTAACCTATTCTGATATCCAGCTCCCTTCATTAAAAGTATACCCTGGCACAGGCAATATTAATGCAGACCCGCTACTTGCGGACCCAGTCAGCGAGGACGTCCACCTTCAGCCAGCCTCCCCGTGTGTCGACGCCGGGGACAACTCGGCAACATATCTGCCTGCTGAAGACTTTGAGGGCGATCCGCGTATTTGGCCTGCAGGCGGCACGGTAGATATGGGGACGGATGAATGGATGGGGCCTCCATGCCAAGGAGACTTTGAAGATGACGGTGATGTTGATGGCTCAGACTTAGCAGTTTTTGCTGCAGATTTTGGCCGGACGGACTGCGCCACCGGAGAGGAGTGCGAAGGGGATTTTGACAATGACGATGACGTGGACGGCTCAGATCTTGCTGTATTTGCCGCAGACTTTGGAAGGACGGATTGTCCATAATTAGCTCATGACTGACAGTTCATAGCTGATTGGTTAGGGATGGGGATTTCCATTTTTTGGTTAATTTTATTAATAGGTTAGAGACTGTCAGTTTGCAATAATGGTTCGCAGCTCTTAGCTAATAAGCTGGTAAGCTGGTAAGCTGGTAAGCTCAACAGCTTAATAGCTTAACAGCTCAACAGCTTAACAGCTTAACAGCTTAACAGCTCGCCCGAAGGGCGCTATTTAAGAACCCTTAAGACATAGGAGATGTAATTATGGCAAGAAACAAACTTTTTTGGGGATTTGTGATTCTCGGTATTTTTTTTCTCAGTTTTTCAACAGCAAGTGCCGGGGGAATCGAAACAGTTCTTAGTGAGGATTTCGAAGACGGGTGGGGGGATTGGGATGCAGACAACGGCGTTTGGGATGTGGGCGTGCCCGACCCAGATGTCGGGCCCGGCAGTGCCCATGGTGGTGTCGGTGAGGAGGAGATATATTTGCAGTTCTGGCATTGGTTTTCGTATGCTGGAAATTTCAATTGTGATACAGGCCACATTCAGATTTCTGTCCAAGATGAAGATACTGGAGTGTGGTCGAACTGGACCTCTATAGACAATATTATAGGGCATACATCGCCTTGGTCAAAAATGGGGGTGGATCTGACGGCATACGCCGGCAATAGAGTAAGAATCGCATTCTATCACACTGCCAGGGGTGATAACAGCTAT
Source organism: Deltaproteobacteria bacterium (assembly GCA_019314185.1). The sequence goes on from JAFCZU010000466.1 coordinate 3,134, forward strand.
CCTGACTATTGCGGCGCGAGCAGCTCAGGCTGGTACATTGATGACATTGAAATCATCAAGAAATTGCCAGAATTCACAGGAGACTTTGAATCGGGTTGGCAAGACTGGAGTGCTGACCGGGGCGTTTGGCAGATTGGAACCCCTACCGCAGGACCGGAGGAATGCCACAGCGGTTTGCAATGTGCTGGTACGGTCTTAGATGGAAACTATCCAGCTAATACTGACAGCCGTTTGATCAGTCCTTCCATCAACCTTCCCCATGATGAGGAGATTTATCTGCGGTTCTGGCATTGGTTTTCGTATGCTGGTGGTGGACATTGTGATGTTGGATATATTCAAGTATCTGTTTGGGATGAGGGTACAGGAGAGTGGTCAAATTGGACAAATATTGGTAATCCTGTCACGGATTCCTCCCCTTGGTCACGAAGAAGGGAAGATCTTACAA
>JAFCZU010000467.1 GCA_019314185.1 Deltaproteobacteria bacterium
ACTTATCATCGAGAATGTTCCTGTCATTAGTTGCCCTCATTGCAGGGATAGCTATTTAACAGCAGATACATTACATGAGATTGAACGTATCAAATCGCACCGAAAAAGTTTCGCGAAAAAGCGTCCTATACCAGTAGCAGCCTTTAGGAATATCTCTACAAAACATCAAGATGTGCTATCGGGATAGGGACGCCATGATTTTAATTCACAATTCAAGCTTTGTAGTCCGATTCTCGACACCAATTCTCCCTAAAGTCAGTAAAAGCTTGCAACCTGATTCTAAATTTTATTTCGCCAAAACATATCTTCTCTAATTCCAATTTAATGGCAGTAATTATGTAAATAGCTTCATTCATGGCAATGTGTAATTAATTTCATATTATTATGTAATCGATTACACAATAATGCAGTTTATAGCCATACAAACAACCTCAATAATAGAATAATACCAATATATATCAACTTGTTATATTTTATATGTATCGATGTTTCAAATGAGGCATTATTTTTGCAGTATAAGCTTGAAAATGATAATGCCAAACTCTGGGTGACCAGAGGACGGAAAGTTGCGGGTCTTAATGAGATAGCCGGGCTGCCATAAAGGAGCCTGGCTTTTTTTATTTTTAGAATCGTTTTAATGCCGGAGGGAATCGTTTCTGTTTAACAGAGAAAGTAGCGGAAAAAGTAGCGGGACGAGAAAGTGAAAAACCAATTTGAAATATTCAATATAGCTCACGCCTGTCTGCGTGCGGACACGCACAGGCAGAAAAATCTGTGGAAACCTGCCCGCTTGTGCCTCGCAGTGGCAGGCGGGTCTAATACGGTTTTTAACAAGCGGTAGCACATTTTAATATCATTTGCTTTTTTTGTCTTGAGGAAGGCAATCAATCTGGCAAATTCATGCTCAAAGGCGTCACCTTTATCAGGTTTTGCGAGGTATTCAAAATCAAAGATGTCTTTCAGGGAGGTATGAAGGGCCTGGCTGATTTTTTCCAGAGTTTTTATGGAAGGTATGGATACTCCCCGTTCTAAACGGGAGATGGTTTCCGGGGTAACATTTATCAGCTCTGCGAGCCGTTCCTGGGTAATCTCGCGGTTATTACGTATTTTGGCAATCTGGGTGCCAATAAGTTTTTCAACACTTTTTGTCATCATATAACTCCTTTTACGGATTAGAATATAAACAAATTCGCCCTAATCAGGCAGGGGCTAATATGATGGTTTTGTAATTGACAAATTAGGTTTTGCCGGATATGTATTATACCACTACAAAAATATGTGGATGGGTGTGTTATTGGCAACAACGACAAAATAAACGGAATGGATCAGGTTACGTACAAAGGGAAAGTAATTCGCAATGTTCTCTGGGGGCAGGCAGCTCGGCATGCAGCTGATGCCCCGCACTCACTGTGTAGCACAATTTTTTTCAGTGTGGTGGGATTCCAGAGGTTCGAAGTTTTACCTCGGCACGATACGATCAATGTTAAGTAAGTCTATGAATTGCTTGTATGAAAGCTGCCAGAGGAGAGATTAAAATGGGTCAGGAATTAAGTATGATGAATTCGTAAAAAGTCCCAACATTTTATTTTAACCACAACATATAGTTACTTTATCCATTTGCTAATCAATATGTTGTGGCAGGAAATCGATTTTCCGACTTTCAAATAACTAAATCATAACCTTTTGATATGATTGACAAGTTATTTTCGGTTACAGTGCCGCGAAGCTGCATAACTTAGCTTTTTACGAGACCATCAAGTATGGTGTCCCAGGAATTCCCTATTTTACCCTATCCCAGCAATGGTTTGTATGCGTTGTGCCGAGGAAACCTTTAGCCGCGAAACAACTGAAAAGATTCGACAAATGGTGCATGGTGAATCAACACCTGTAAAATCTATTCCCATGGATGTATTCACTTTTGCATAGTCTTTTTTCGCTTTTAGCGATCTTCGCTGTTAACAAAGGATTCAGGGGTTCAAGGAAAAAATTAGCCACAGATGAACGCAGATAATCACAGATTAGATTGAAAGAAGTAAGAGGCAAAAAATATCAGCGAAAATATGTGTAAATCTGCGGCAAAAAATATTATTAAATCCGAAATCCGAAATCCGAAATCCGAAATCCAAAATATTGAAGATCCTGTCAAAAAATATGTGAAGAGTAAAAGAATAGAAACTCAATTATTAATAAGTCAAGGGTAGACCCGGTTATATGTACCCATATATCCCAAGGGGATTTACTCCATAAATAGGAGGTCAGAAATGAGTAAAAAGATTTGGGTCGGTGTGATAACAGTTCTTACAAGCATTGTTTGTTTTAATGCTTTTGCTGCGCAGAATTTTACTCCTCCATACACAGGAGCATATGTAAACGATCATAGCTGGGAAGCAACAGACTTGGGGTCTGGACTAGGAATAGAGCATAGACAAATCAACGATGAGGAATCATTCCTTTCAGAGTGTACTGTATTTTCAATTACAGATTCCTTAGTACTCTATGGTCATGCCGCAATGGCAGTTGTAGACGATTACAGAATTCCATTGACTGTTTCCACGTCCGGCAAATATAAAGTTGTTATAGATATTAGTTTTGACGGCATGGTAAGCGCTGTGTCAAAGAGCACTTGCTTTGCTGCAACTTCTGCAGCCAGTGAGGGGAATCTTTACACTATGTTGAGAGATGGATCAGGAAATCTTGTTTCTGAAATCCAAGCAAATTACGACATATGGAATGAGGAGTATGGCGTTGTTAATGTTCTAACTGATAATGCGGCTAATGCTGCCGAGGCAATTGCAACATTGGGAGGCACTGGAGCAATAGTTTCATATGCTAGCGCAGCTTCATATATTTTGACGCTTTATAGCGCTATGCAAACTATCTTTAGTTATGAGTAATTTTTGCTGGTCTGGCTCAGTTGGCTTTGGAGCATTTGACATAACGCGAGCCGCAGTAGAGGTGAAAGTTAATAATATTGAACTGACATACATGGGATTACTAGACGGTTACACAATAACAGCTTCTTCTGGTTCAAACGGTTCGATTGACCCTGAAGGCGATGTTTATGTTGCTGAAGGCAGTAGCAAGACATTTAACGCAACACCTGATTCAGGCTATGTCGTCGATCGTTGGTATGTTGACGGTCAAGATGTGGGTGGTGGAATTTCTTCAATTTTGATTCAAAATGTACAGGCTGATAGAACAGTTTTAGTGACTTTCAAGCTGTCACCTCCTCCCGATAGTGAAACTGTGACATTAACCGCCAATAAGGACACATATGTCAAAGAAGGTAACCCCACACTAAATTTTGGGAGTTCCTCCACCTTAAGAGTAACTACTGACACCCTTGATAATTATGGGCTGATAAATTTTAATCTTAATGATATTCCCAATGGCAGTCAGTAATGTCCGGTTAGGTTTTTGCATGTAACCGATACCGTTTTTGTTCTTTGAAAAAAAATGAATCTGTAGAGCTACCGGAATCCCGAAGCTCATTTTGAATTTGTATCC
>JAFCZU010000087.1 GCA_019314185.1 Deltaproteobacteria bacterium
CCCATGGCTCAGTGAAGAGGATGAAAGCAACTGGGCAAGAGTCGCATCTCCCATGGCAGGAAAAGAGAGGGGAATTTACTTTTTGCCTGAAGTTGATGATGAAGTGCTGGTTGCGTTTGAACACGGCGATATACGCTTCCCTTACATAATTGGTGCTTTATGGAACGGCAAGGATGTACCGCCGACAAAAAATGATGACGGTAAAAACAATATCCGTATCATAAAATCACGTAGCGGTCACATAATTAGCTTGAATGATGAAGATGGCAAAGAAAAAATTGAGATAATTGATAAAAGTGAAAAGAACAGCATTATTTTCGATACAGCAGAAAATACGATTACGATTACCACAGACAAAGATATCACCCTGTCAGCACCACAGGGGACGATAAAGCTGGATGCGCAGAATGTGGAAGTCAAATCCTCGGCAGACACCAAAATCGAAGCCGGAGCGGGGATGGATGTGCAGGCAAGCTCAACTATGAATATCAAAGGTGCGACGGTGAATATTAATTGAACGTCTTGGAATTTCTACAACCTTTTGAAATTCCTACGACCGTAGTTGAGTATTTAAATAGTATAGTCGTCAAGTTGTAAGGTCGTTGAACCACTAAACCACTTAACTACTCGACCAATTGCGTAACGAAGCGGAGCTAAATGGGTCAACCAGCAGCAAAACAGAGCGACCAAATTGTTGCGACTGATACTCACATTATATTAATACCTGCGGCAGCGGGCGCTACTGTGCCTACGCCTCTGCCGCATCCATTTATAGGTATGATTGATGGTGAATTAAGCAGCGATGTTAAGATTATGGAAAAACCTGCGGCAACCGTGGACTCAACTGCAACCAATACACCTTCACACATACCACAGGGTGGGCCTTTCCAGAGTCCTCCTTCTAACAAGGGAACCATAAAAATGGGAAGCGCAACCGTAAAAATTAACGGCAAGGATGCAGCCCGGAACGGCGATATGGCTGAAACCTGTAATGATCCTGCTGACATGCCGGTGGGGCAGGTGATCGCCGTTGGTACGGTTTTTATCGGGTAATTTAAGGAGATAAGTTATGGGTAAACCTTTTCTCGGCGTTGGTTTGGATTTTCCGGTAAATGTAGACTCAACGGGTGAACTTAATATTGCGGAGTATGAAGAAAGCGTGCGCCAATCGATTTGGATAATCCTCGGAACTGCCAAAGGAACTCGTGTTATGCGTCCGGAATTTGGCTGTGATATCTATGATTTAGTTTTTGCCGTTAACTCATCGTCTACTGCCGGGAAGCTTTCATATGCTGTTCAGCAAGCATTGCTTCATTTTGAATCTCGAATTGATGTTCTTGATGTAAGAGTAGATTCGGCTGGAACAGATAATACTCTCTTACTAAATATTGAATATGAGGTTCGGGCAACAAATAACGTTTTTAATATGGTTTATCCTTTTTATCTCGAAAGGAGCGGTTGATGTCCGGTAAAGCGCCGAAAATTGATACACGAGATGCAGGAAAGATTGCAGAGCAGGCTGTAAAACTCTTAAAACTCTATGCGCCTGAATGGAAGGAATTTAACCCTGCCACCGACAAACCGGAAGGTGTCAGCTCTGCCTTGATTCATATATTCGCCCGTTTTTCGGAAATAATTATTCAAAGGCTGAACAAAGCGCCGGAAAAGAACTTTATGGCTTTCCTGGATATGCTCGGCGCATCTCTTTTGCCTCCTCAACCGGCGCGTGCGCCACTTACTTTTACTTTGTCTGCCGGAAGCGCTGAGGAAGGCAGGGTGCCTGCGGGAACCCAGGTTGCGGCAGCGCCTGCCGAGGGTGAAAAGGAGCCGGTTGTTTTTGAGACCGAACGTGAGTTGGTGGTAACATCGGCGCAGTTGAAGTCGGTCTGGGTGAATGAACCGGGACAAGATAATTATGCAGATCAAAGCTGCATTGTGACCTCAAAGGCATTGCCCGGGGCTCTCGTTTTTCAAGGAGACAAACAAATTGACCACATAATTTATCTCGGTCACAACGCCCTTTTCAACTATCCGGCTCTGCAGTCACTGAAATTAACCATTGTTCTCGAAAAAAAAATCGACGATCCGGATAACCGGACCTTGCAGTGGGAGATTTGGGATGGAAAGAAAGGAATCAAGTTAACGCCAGACGATGGTACAGCAAACCTGACAACAAGCGGAGAGATAAAGTTTGCCAACCTTTCTTCACAGTTCCCCCAACTGACCGTCTATGACAAGAAGAGCCGTTGGCTGCGGTGTCGGCTCATGACATCTATCATTCCCGGTATCGCCTCCCTTGAAGGAATGGTGCGGGCCGGACAACTGCCATCTATTGATTCGATAAATGTCATGTCAGAAGTAGAGCGCAAGGATTTGGAAGCAGAGACGGCATTTGCAAACCATCTCCAAGTAGATTTGAGCAAGGAGTTTTTCCCTTTTGGGGAGAAGCCGAAACTTGGAGACACTTTATATCTTGCAAACAGCGAGGCTTTTTCCAAAGCTGGTGCTACAGTAACTCTTGATATTGCTTTGAACAAACAGGGCGCATCCAAAGGGAACCTTCAGCTTAAATGGGAATTTGGAAATGGAAACAAATGGACAGAGCTGACAATTAATGACGGTACAGAAAATTTAACGAAAAATGGAGATGTTAAATTTACTTTTCCAGATGAACCAATTAGTCAAACTACAGTCAACGGAGTAAAAGATTGCTGGATTCGTGTGCGGATTATTGCGGGAAACTACGGGAAAGATGCGGGTTATGATACAGTTGACACATTGCAATTTTTGTTTAACCTCCGCCCGGATCATCAAGCTATTTTGAATGAAGGCAAGGTTTCTGCCGCACTAAACAGCGAGTTTAAGGAAAAAAAGGGGGTGGGCCTGTTTGCAGTTGTAGTCAAAACCAGTGGCAAAAATTGGCTGTTAATTGATACCAGCAACAAAGTATACAATGTTAAAAAAGAAGGTGTTTTGATAAATGTATACATCCAAAGCGTTGGGTATAATCCAACCCCGGCAACTTTTTCACCTCCATCAATTAGTAAAGTTACTGTAAGCTATAGCCTGACAAAAAACAGTATACCTGATACTATTATAACCTACAATGACTTTTTTTATAAAAATGTAACCTCCGTCACTTCCTTTAAACCATTCACACCGACAAAAGATGAAAAATCTACCCTCTATCTTGGCTTCACTCCACCTCCGGGCAAAACTTTTCCCAACAGTAAAATCAATCTCTATTTCGGTGTTGCCCCTGTCATTTTCGGTGATTCTCCAGACAACCCTTCATCGACAAATTCACCGCGCCTGACCTGGGAATATTGGAAGAGTAATAACTGGTCAAAGTTGACTATTCGTGATGAAACCGAAGCTTTTACACGTTCGGGTTTGGTTGAATTTATGGCGCCTTCCGATTTTTCTTCACATAATAAGTTTGAGGATAAAGACCGGCACTGGCTTCGAGTTCGGTTGGAATCCGGGGAGTATGAATTCAAGCCAAAACTCAACCGGTTGCTTCTCAACACCACAATGGCATCACAGAGTGTCACTATCCGTGATGAAATTCTCGGCTCCAGTGATGGCTCTGAAAGTCAAAAGTTTATAACCAGGCGCGCACCTGTTCTGTCCGGCCAAAAACTCGAAATGCGTGAGACTGAGCCTCCACCCGTTAGTGAGCAGTTGAATATAAATAAAGAAGAAGGAAATGATGCGATTTTCACAACGGATAACAAAGGCCGTAAGGAGACCTGGGTTCGTTGGCATGAAACACCTGATTTTTATGGCTCAGGCCCGCGTGATCGTCATTATGTTTTAAACCATCTCACAGGGGAGATTTTGTTTGGTGACGGCATCAATGGGCTTATCCCGCAGGTCGGCAACGGCAACCTGCGGATTTCCTTCTATAAATCCGGGGGAGGCGTTTCCGGTAACAAAGCTGAAAACACAATTATTCAACTTAAAACCACCGTGCCTTATGTTGAAAAAGTAACTAATACGGAGGCAGCGGTTGGCGGCACGGATGCGGAATCGTTCGAATCGTTGATAGACCGCGCTCCTCGGACAATTCGTCATCGTAGCCGGGCCGTAACCTTGGAAGATTATGAAGACATGGCAATGCTGGCATCGGCGAAAGTCGCGCGCGCAAAGTGTATTCCCTTATTAAAATTGAAGGATACTCCACTTAATGAAAAGCAGTCGCCTGGGGAAGTAAGTGTCATTATCGTGCCGCGTTCAATCGATGATAAACCATTGCCAAGCCTGGAGCTTATTAACCGGGTGCAGGACTACCTCCAGGCCAACGGCCTTCCAACGGTAAATGTGTCGGTAGTGGGCCCGCTCTATGTGAGCGTCGAAGTTGCCGTGGAGATAGTCCTGGCTTCGATGGAGGGAGCCAGTGCAGTGGAACAGGCGGTTTATCAAAAGTTGGCGGATTTTTTACACCCTCTTACCGGCGGTTCGGGCGGTAATGGGTGGGCTTTTGGTCGCAAACCGCATAAATCCGATTTTTACGTACTGATCGAAGCCGTGCAGGGTGTTGATCATATACGTTCCCTAAGTGTGGTTGAAACAGAAGACCAGGCAGGCGTAATAGACTCGGGCCGTTTTCTGGTTTATTCGGGAGAGCATACAGTCACTCTTCGCTTTTGAACTTTGATTAACAGGATTTCATGATCAGCCTGATTAGTTTTTTGCCTATATCTGCCGTGTGCCTTGAACTAATAATGGATATCCCTTAATCAGGCAAATCATGATTCAATTCATATTCTTTTCCTTGAGGAAAAATTATGCCGCTTCAGTTAGAAAATCTTGATGACCGCACATATAAAGATCTCGTGGAAGAAGCGCTCAGCATGATTCCAAACTATGCTTCGAATTGGACCAACCACAATCCTTCGGATCCGGGCATAACACTTATTGAAATGTTCGCCTACCTTACGGAAATGCTGATCTACCGGGTGAACCGTATAACTGATGACAATGTGCATGCATTCTTAAAACTTCTCAATGGGCCGGAGTGGAAGTCATCGGAGCAAAAAACACTCACTGAAGAGGTGAGAGAGACGGTGATGGCGATACGCCAAACAAATCGCGCCGTTACTTGTGAAGATTTTGAAAAATTGGCACTCGCTGCCGATCCTCAGATTGCAAGAACCAGATGCGTACCAAGGTGTAATCTTGAATCTGAAAACTTCCACGGATCCACTATTAACAAATCTGGTCACATCAGTGTTGTTATTGTTCCCAAAAGCAAGGAAAGTAATCCGCAGCCTGACAGCAAACTTATTCAGACGGTTAAAAAATACCTGGAGCCACGGAGATTACTAACAACCAGCGTGCATGTGGTTGGGCCGAGATATTTTAGTATTGGTGTGCGGCTTACACTTGTTCTTAAACCCGATGCATTAGAAGAAGAAAGCAGAACCCAAACTGTTGAAACGCTGCAACAATTTTTGCATCCTTTGGTCGGTGGACCGGATGGGAAAGGGTGGCCTTTTGGCCGTGATGTCTTTGTTTCGGAAATCTACGAATTACTCGATACTTTGCCGGGTGTAGACTATGTAAAAAAAACGATTGACCCTGAAACTAACAAGTCGCTTGATGAGATTACTGCCGATAGTAAACGTCTGAAACGTAACACTCAGGGACATTTAGTGGCCGCAGAGATTCAACCGGACGAGCTGGTTGATGCCCGGATTGATGCAAATGATTTAACGATTGTATCCCCTATAGCGGCGTAGTAACAGGAGACAAAAAATATGGCAACCAACGTCACTCGAACACCAAGTCGTCTATTGGAATATTTGCCTGCCATTTACCAGGAAGATCCTTTCATCGGTCAGTTTTTGTCGGCCTTTGAAAAAATCCTTCTTGGTCGTGAAGATGACGTGACTTTTCACAATAAAGGAGTGGAAAAAACTATTGACGGACTTGCCGCCCTCTTCGATCCGAAAGAAACGCCGGAAGAGTTTCTCCCATGGCTGGCCAAGTGGACAGCGCTCAGTTTGCGAGCCGATTTAAACGTGACAAAACAGCGCCATTTTTTAGCAAATATCATCCAGCTTTACCGATGGCGGGGAACTAAAAAAAATCTACAGGATCTGTTGGAACTATTTACAGTCGGTGTGCCGGACGTGAATGAAGCCGGTGCTGCTGATATGCAGATTGGGGTAAATTCAACAATCGGCAAAGATACTTATATAGGTGGCGGGCCACAGCATTTTTTTTACGTAAACATCTCGTTGCCGCGAGCTGACCCGGAAGTGCAACTGCGGCAGAGAGAAATTGCAAAAGCACTCATTGAATTGGAAAAACCTGCACATACCTTTTATGAACTTACTGTGAAGTACCCCAGTATGCAGATTGGGAAACATTCAACAGTAGGTATCGATACAATTTTAGGTGTTGTCGAATCCAGCTAATTGAAAGGAGATAAGATTATGGCTGATATAAAACGTGTAAATTACTTTACTCATCAATTTCTTGTAGAAAAGGATTTCGACGATGAGCAGGACTACCATAACGATATGCGTCGTCGGCATAATCGAGTGAATCATTCATGGGGAGTTGCCGACGGGCTTGATGTTACGAAGACCAAAGATAAAGAGGTTACGATCAGCAAAGGAACGGCGATTGACAAGGATGGACAAGAAATAGTTCTTTTAGAACCACTGCCGGTTGACCTTACTGCATTTGGATCTAATACTGATGTTTACTTATCTATTTCCTATCAGGAAGTTTTTGATGAAGCCGATCACTATACATCCGGCGGTATTGATAACTATACGCGCACTACTGAGCGTCCCAAGTTAGAAAGCAGTAGTGATGCTCCAGATCCTCTGCCTGGTGACGGTTCGTTTATTACTCTCGCTCGCGTGCATTTGGATGGAAGTGGTAACGTTGATGCCGGCATTGATAATACGATGCGCAAATCATCTGGCTCTAAGATTGCTCCTGGGGCGGTTAGCACGAATGAACTGGCCAATAATGCCGTTACTAATACCAAGATCGCCAATGGCCAAGTGGGTGCTTCGGAATTGGCGAATGGCTCGGTCACCAACACCAAACTCGCCAGTAATGCCGTCACTGCTACCAAGATTGCAAATAATTCTGTCACCGCCGCCAAGATTGCCAATGGCCAAGTGGGTGCTTCGGAATTGGCGAATGGCTCGGTCACCAACACCAAACTCGCCAGTAATGCCGTCACTGCCGCCAAGATTGCCAATGGCCAAGTGGGTGCTTCTGAACTAGCGAATGGCTCGGTCACCAATACCAAACTTGCCAATAAAACCATTACTATTAGCAAACTTGACAATGAGCAATCATATAACGGAACATATTCTGTTGGGGCAAACGGGATTTACCACTTAAATCTTAGTGAAAGTGATGACGAACATGCTTTTTATCTGGTAAGTGTTTATTGTGTTACAAACAATGCAGAGATAACCTGGGAATGGAGATTAAAGCGCTATACTGTTGGTGGTAAAATATACTTTAACAGAAGAGTTGTTATTAGAAACCTTACGAACATTACTGCAAGTTTCCGAGCCAAAATCTATCGCATAATGGAAACCTAGCCTTGGAGAAAATTTATTGTAAGGAGAAAAGCCATGCGAATGTTTGTGAAATACGATAAAAATGGGTCAATACTTTCCTTTTGCAAAGTGGACTCGTTTCCTGATACTTACGAAACTCCATTTGACCCGACTGAACCAGGAGAATTTGTTGTTGAGATCGAAACAACAGCATCGCTAGATAAGTTGGAATGTGATGAAATTCATGACAACTATGTTGTGGATGTGGGGAAGAAAAAACTGAAAAAGAAGAGATAAGGATATTCGATTCTGGAGAAATTGGGAACAGAAATTGGTGACGGGTTCGCATTTATTTCAAAGAAATGGTTTAAAATCTTTGAATAGCTAAGTTTAAGAGAAAATTAATGCATGCAAGAACCGAAATAGCAGCAAAAACAGCCGAATCAAAGAGAGAGGATTCAGTTTTTAAAGCAAAAAGAACTGATTTCTCTAAATCTGCAAATTCGCCCGTTGACCACATCTTGCACCTTCAAAGAACCATCGGCAATCAGGCAGTGCAGAGATTATTTAAATCCGGTGTTATTCAGGCAAAGCTTAAAATCGGCCAGCCTGGGGATATTTTCGTGCGCCGGGGAAAATATAACCCCGATAGTTCACGTGGACGCGAGTTGCTGGCTCATGAGTTGACCCATTTTGTTCAGCAAAACATAGCGGGCACCACGCAGCTATTGCCAGGTCAGAAAAATGCAGGACCAAAGACAGGAACTAAACAGGAGGGGCGGATCTTTCCAGATGACCTTGCAAATTGGAACTCACGTGAAGTGAAGCTGCAACTGATCGAGCAGGAAAAAGAATCACTCCGAATGAACGTAGATACGGACCGGATGGTTCTGAGCAACCAGAGCCTGCGACGAGTAATTGCATCCCCAAAAGAGCGAGAACGAGAAGCCGAGTCTGAAGAGAGAAAAAAGAAGCAATACCCGGTACGAGGTCATCCGAAGAGCCCGCTGAGTCTCGAGGAAATCGAGAAATGGTTAGGTGAGCCAATAGAAAAGGCAGGGAAGAATTTAATAGAGTTCTTGCCTTATCTTTCGCAGTTCGCCATAAACAAGTACGAAGTGCCGGTAGTTTTTCCAGAAGAGAAAATAGAGCACTATGGGGCGAAAGGCCCCAAGAAGTGGGTGAAGCTAAAAGGCGCAACTTATCTCACAGGCACCACTACATTCGTTGCACGCTTACAGCCCAATGATTACCTTTTCTTGGAGTACCTCCAATTAGCCAGCTTATGGATAGTGCGCCATCTCGGTAAGGAGAGGTGCGAGAACAGAATGGGCGAACTGATGTACACGGATCCGAAATTAAAAGACAGATTGCGACAGAAAGTAGTGGAAAAATGAGCAGCGTCATGGGGAGGACCTTCGCAATCCTTGGGAGAAAAAAAGGGTCACGGGAGAAAAAAAGTCTTCATTCTTGACAGATGGGCTTTTCTGATATGCAAAGGCCATAAAATCGTTTGATGATAAAGGAGCGATTACGGCACGACCATTGAGAATAACCTATCCTGGAGCATTTTACCATGTTCACCCTGTTAGATAACTCTTCAATTATCATTGACTTCATCGAATGATCTCTTTTGCTGGGCACCGTCCTTTAGCATGATGTTCGAGAGCATCTAACACGGTAAACATCACGGGGAAACGAAAGAAAGGAAAATCAGGAGGAATAAATGGCGGTAAAAGATTGGCTCATAGGAACGCTTAGACCGGATGGTTATCTAATGACAGAATCTGGAAAGATTCTGCTCACCACTCTCCCAAAAGGTGCGTCACAGCCACCTGAGGCTGCAACATTGCTTGTGGCCGAAGAAGATCTGAGCAAGACTGCACTGGTCAGAGGATGCCTTGTAGGGAACGTTCTTTATTCAGCCCAGGCAGTAGAAATATTGCCTCGTTTAAGCGGCGCTTTGATTCAAAAACTAACAGAAAAGGGCATCGTTTCTTTGACGGAGATTCAAGAGCGTCTGTCCGAGTTGGAAAGTGAGCAGGAAATAGGGCAACCGAAAAAGCTTTGTGCC
>JAFCZU010000468.1 GCA_019314185.1 Deltaproteobacteria bacterium
TATTTACATCTAGTTATATTGAAACCACCTGTCATTAATCAAATAGCGAAAACTAGCTAATCATTGATAGTTAACTGCTAGTTTGGGTTCCGCCTTGAGCAGCGGTAGGAAGGGGTAGAATCAGCTAAAAAATACGGGTACTGTAAACGTATCTGAACTTTAGCGGCATTCAGTATTTCGGTTTGATAACACATGGCATTTAAAGCCGGATAACATTACACAAGTGATGATATCTAGATCCGTACAATTACTTGTCCCCTCGTACCTCGGGGACATCGCCCAGGATGGGGAGCGCGCCAAAAAATAAATGCCGTGCAAGCTCGACCGCTATGACATCAAACGGATTGAGACAGTCGCAAACAGCGCGCTCCTCATCCTGGGCGTTCGGCCGCATAGGGAGCAAAAATAATGGACAAACGCTATCAGGTCTTCATCTCTTCCACCTTCACCGACCTTAAGGACGAGCGCCAGTCGGCCCTGAAGGCGATTCTTGAACTCGATCATATGCCCGCTGGGATGGAGCTATTTCCTGCTGCCGACGAGTCTGCGTGGCAACTAATCAAAGACGTGATCGACGCATCGGACTACTATGTACTTATCATCGGTGGTCGCTATGGCTCCGAGGACGATGAAGGGATTGGATATACCGAGAAGGAATACGATTATGCCGTTTCTACTGGGAAGCCAGTTGTTCCTCTTCTACATAAGAATCCGGACAACCTGCCTCGAGATAAAACCGAGACCTCGGAAGCCGCGTGGAAAAAGCTGCAGACCTTTCGTGAGAAGGTCGAGAAGAAGCATACATGTGTTTATTGGGGCTCTGCGGAAGACCTGAAGGCAAAGCTGATAGTTGGGATTACGGCTGCTGTGAAACGTCATCCGGCTGTTGGTTGGGTCCGAGCCGACCAGGTACCTTCGAGGGCGACGATCTCCGATATCTTGACGCTTCGAACCCAGGTTCAAGAGCTCGAATCTCAGCTTGAGGCAGAAAGAAGTGGCCCACCGGCTGGAGCTGAAGATCTTCAACAGGGAGACGAGAGTTTCGAGATCAAGTTAAGTTTCACGGCTCGCGTCCATGGAGAGAGGTATTCGTACCCAAGTGATATAGATTACACGGCTACGATCAAGCCATCGTGGAATGAAATCTTTGCTGCCGTAGCACCTAAGTTGATTAACGAAGCGTCCGATTCCGACCTCCGGGCTGCATTTCGCTCCTTCTTTACTCAAGTTGCAATCAGTGATTTCGAGGATGATAAAGACCTAAAGGGAAAGATTCTTAGGGATTTCAATTACAAAGATGAACAGATAGATACATGTATCGTGCAGCTTCGGGCGCTCGGCCTGGTTGAAGAGAGCCAACGAAAGCGTAGTGTACGCGATACCGGGACCTACTGGGCTTTGACTCCCTTCGGAGATCATCAGATGGTCGTCTTGAGAGCGTTGCGTAGAAAGCCTACCCCAGCACGCAAGATAGGTGTGAAGGTGCCGAAGACCGAGGACGAGAATTAGGTAGCCGAACAAAAGGATTGAGCTGACCACAAAAGCCGAGCCGATTTTCAGTTAATTCAAGGATTTAGTCGGCTTTTGTGTCAGCTCATCCTTGACGTTATAATGAGGTATGCAATGAAAATATATAAACTTTATGTTGACATAACCTATCCATAATAGATAGGTTGCATCGTTATGTGTTTTTAAAACATGGATATGGAGAAAAAAGAAATGAAGATTTTTGCCTTGCTGAACAAGTTGTTTCCAAAACCACCTGTTCACACGGAAGACAATGACAGACGAATAGTAAACCACATCATAAAAAAACACGCCACGGGTTCAATTTCTTTATCTAAGGGACGATACGTCACGGAAAAAGATATTGAACGAAGAAAAGCCCAACTACAGGCCTATGACTTCTAGCTATGAATGACTCCTTTCATGATTTGTTCGTTGAAATATCATCCCTATTCACATACGCTGAACAAAAAATCAAAAAAATTGAATATTTTGCGGATGGAGTGTCTTTTCCGGCTGTTAATCAGCTACGCTATGTTGCATTTCATTTGTTACGTGCGGAACAACTTCGAAATGGAGATGAATATCTAAACAAAGATGAATTACATGATGAATTACATGATGAATTAAAGAAGGCGAAGAATCATTGTCAAAGGGCAATCTACGATGCAAATGAGGCCGGAGTAGTATATTATCTTGAACGAATCAGGAAATTCAAAGAAGATTATGAAAGCGAGACAATAACAGATATTGTTCCAAATTATATAAGTCACTTGGCAAAAGCCAAAGAGATTAAAAATTTCCTATGGGTTGTTGGTAAAAAAAGTTTAAGTGAGAGGGCTGAAGGGTTAAATCGGATAGATAAAGAAAAAGACAATAATGATTACCAAAAGAGTGATGAGTATTTTATTCAGCTCCAAAAAATAGATGATATCCTTGATCTCGCTCGACCAGAATTAAATAAAAAAATAGACAAACAAAGGAAAAAGATGCTAATTAGCATCTCTGGATTGGCAATTGGCATCCTTGCAATATTAGTGACTATTCTTGTGGCATAACCCATCCTGCTACTTAGTCTGACAATCCTTTCACATGCTTTTACCCGCCATTTCTAATTGTTACCCAGCCTCCTACTTTGCAGCTTTCTTCCTGGGTCTAAAAGCTTTAAAATTCAATAAAAATTTAGAATCAATCTTGAGAAAGCCAACAAGCAGTCAGTTACTCAAAAAATTAGAGCAACTGCCAATGAAATATATCGGGATAGGAGCGACCCTCACAGGCCGCCCCTCCCACACCACGCAGCATACGGGTCCGTAATGCGCGGTTCGGCTGATCCCAGGCAGGTTCAGATCCAGGGGAACAAAAGA
>JAFCZU010000469.1 GCA_019314185.1 Deltaproteobacteria bacterium
TTTCAGGCGGAGAAGTTACAGCAAATCTTCAGAAAAGTGATTATTTCCATCATATAGTTGGCATGGAAACGCTCTTTTAATCTGCTTTATCGCATCATACCATAACAATGTTCCATATTACGTGGGACGCCAGGAGGACGTTCGTACAGAACGTTCATAGCTCCTGATGTCGTTCGTATTACGCAAGAATTTGCAAGGAACCTGCATGTGGCGTGTATTGAAACAGCGAATAACAGGTACTGATTTTTATTAAAAAAAGCAATGATTAAACCACTCAAGGGAGCTATGCGCTTTCTGCACGAACGTCCCCCGGCCCGTCCAAACAGGCCAAGACAAAAATATTGAGGATAAATTTTCGGTTTTATAATATTTGGTTATAAAACTTGGCGCCAACAAAAAATGATTACAGCTTTTCACGCGAAATATTTTGCATATGAACTAAGCAGAACCGGCGGCAGTGGCGTTGCCCGGCTTGGGCGTGCCCTGTTTGATGCTTGTGTGGATCTTAACCCGCACCAGATTGAAGCAGCTCTTTTTGCGTTGCGTTCTCCTGTTTCAAAGGGTGTTCTTCTGGCAGATGAAGTCGGGCTTGGCAAAACCATAGAGGCAGGACTGGTTCTATGCCAATATTGGGCAGAGCATCGTCGTCGGCTGATAGTTATCTGTCCTGCATCCATCCGCAAGCAATGGGCGCTGGAATTGATGGAAAAATTTAACCTTCCCAGCACGATTATTGACGCAAAGTCATTTAAACAAATCCAGTCAGCGGGAAACCCTAATCCGTTTGAGGCTGATGATGTTGTAATTACTTCAATACATTTTGCAAGCCGGCATGCCGGAGATATTCGCGCTGTACCTTGGCATCTGGCGGTTATAGACGAGGCCCACAAACTACGGAATGCTTACAGACAAAGCAACAAAATGGGGCAAAACATACGTTGGGCGCTTGAAGATCAACAGAAAATTCTATTGACGGCTACGCCTCTTCAAAATTCCCTTCTTGAGCTGTACGGGCTGTCTACTATCCTTGATGAACGTATCTTTGGCGATCTTTCATCTTTTCGCACTCAGTATGTTAATGCAGGCGCTGATTTTGATGATCTGCGGGACAGGCTTCATTCATTCTGCACGAGAACGCTTAGGCGTCAGGTTGTTGAATTTATTCAATATACTGAAAGAAGGCTGGTTACCCGTTATTTTCGTCCTACTGAACAGGAACATAAGCTTTACAAAGCAATATCCGATTATTTGCAGAGGGAAGGCACATATGCTTTTCCTGATCAGCAGCGCCACCTGACGATCCTGATTGTCCGCAAAGTTCTTGCTTCATCCTCCATGGCCCTGGCAGGGACACTAAAAACCATACATAACCGTCTCATATCGATTAGAGAGAATCTTCCAGTTTCTGATGATTTAACAAAAAAGTTCCTTGATGATGAAGAAATCGACGATGAACTCCTTGATGAACTGTTAAATGATGATTTAAAGGAAGATGAGCTGAAAGAGAAAAAAACAGAAGCAGATAAACAAGTTAAAATTGATCATAAAAAGTTGAGTGCCGAAATTGATGAACTTGATCGATATATTCAGATGGCGCACGGCATTGGAGTCGATACGAAAATCCATATTCTCCTGGATGCGCTGAAAATCGGTTTTAATAAAATGATGAAAATAGGCGCAGCTCAAAAGGCAGTCATTTTCACTGAATCCCGGCGCACTCAGCAATATATGAAAAACTTTCTGGAAGCAAACGGATATGCAGGACAGGTTATCACCTTTAACGGTACCAACACAGACGCGGATTCCACGCGAATATACCAGGACTGGATTGAAACCAATAGAAAAACAGGACGAATTGCGGGCTCCCGACCAGTAGACATACGGATTGCCATTATCGAGTATTTTCGGGATTACTCACGCATTATGATTGCTACAGAGGCTGCTTCCGAAGGCATCAATCTTCAATTTTGCTCACTCGTGGTTAATTTTGATCTGCCATGGAATCCTCAACGCATTGAACAGCGCATCGGCCGCTGTCATAGATATGGCCAGAAACATGATGTTGTTGTAATAAATTTTTTAAACAAACGTAACAAAGCGGATAAACGTGTTTATGAACTTTTAAATGAAAAATTCAACCTGTTTTCCGGTGTTTTCGGAGCTTCAGATGATGTCCTGGGAGCTATTGAGTCCGGCGTGGATTTTGAACGGCGGATTTTTGATATTTACCAGAAATGCAGAACTCAGGAGGAAATTGATGCTGCCTTTCAGAAACTCAGAGAAAGCCTGGATGAAAAGATCAAAACAAAAATGGAGGATACCAGAAGAATTCTTTTAGATCACTTTGACGAAGACGTTCATGCCAGGCTGCGTGTCAATCTTGCCGGAACTCGCAAACAGCTTGACCGCATGGGAAAAATGTTCTGGAATCTGACAAAGTATATTCTTGAAGGACAGGCTGCATTTAACGACCGCTCTCTTACTTTTGATCTTGATTCTTCCCCTTTGGCAGGAATCAGTCCCGGGAATTTTCATCTCATTGCAAAAGACCGTCAAAATGTCACTGGAGAATTTCTTTACCGCCTTTCACACCCTCTTGGTGAATACGTAATTCAAAGCGGCAAAGAGAGCCATGTGCCGACAGCCGGGGTAAATTTTCAAATATCAGACCATTATACAAAAATTTCTATAATTGAAAATCTAAAAAATCAATCAGGGTGGCTGGTTCTCCAGAGGCTGATTATTGAGTCGTTTGATCATGAAGAATATTTACTCTTTTCAGCATTTGATGACAAAGGGAGCTCTTTGGATCAGGAAACCTGCGTAAAGATGTTTTCCTGTGATGGAAATGTGAGATCAGATATCAATGTCCC
>JAFCZU010000470.1 GCA_019314185.1 Deltaproteobacteria bacterium
AGGGGAGGTGATTGTATGAATGATGATATAAAATCAGAAAATACAGAGAGTGCGGATCGAGAAGTCTCTGAATCCTGTTGTTATGTAGTTGATCCGTGTTGTTGCTATACTGTTGATCCCTGCGGCTGTTACGTTGATCCCTGCTCTTGTTATGTCGATCCTTGCTGCTGTTAACTAACTGTATTTGATAAAGATAGCCGAGGTGCCAAATGCCATATCGCAAAATTTAAAGCTTTTGGCTCTCGGCATTTTTGTTTGGATCCTTTTAGTTTATCTATAAAATACTTAAAAGACCTAATTCAATTTCTTAGACAAGTGATTGGTTTGGTTTTAAGTAAAAGTTTGATAGACAACTAATCGAAAAACAAGGTTCAGAGTATGTCACGGAGCGTTCAATTCCCCTAAGGTGAGGATATAAAATATGAATTATGTGGTGATTGCAGGCTGCGGGTTTGTTGGTCTTAATGCGGCAAAAATGCTTGCCGGCAAAAAAAATGTCAGTGTAAAAATAATTGATCGAAACAATTACCATCTTTTCCAGCCGTTGCTTTATCAAGTGACAACCGCAGGTTTGAGCCCTGCGGAAATTGCAGTCCCAATCCGTAACATATTTTCAAAATATAAAAATGTCAGCGTCGTTAAAGGTGAAGTAACCTCTATTGATCTTAAAAAAAAGGCTATTCAAACCGATATCGGAGAGTTGGGTTACGATTACTTGGTTTTAGCATGTGGCGTCCGACCTTCCTATTTTGGCAATGAAAAATGGGAGCAATTTGCTCCGGGACTCAAAACCATTGAACAAGCGACTGAAATTAGACGAAGAATTCTTACGGCATTTGAAAAGGCCGAAACCGATAATGATAGCAAAAGAAAAGAACAGCTTTTAACCTTTATTGTTATTGGCGGTGGCAGTACAGGAGTTGAGTTGGCAGGGGCTATAGGTGAACTAAGCCGCTATACCTTATTAAAAGATTTCAAAAACATTGATCCGGCACTTGCACGGATTATTTTAATTGAAGCAGGCCCACAAATTTTGCCTTATTTTTCTGAAAAACTATCTGCCCGGGCAACCCGGGATTTGGAGAGTTTGGGGGTTCAAGTGAAAACTTTCAGTCAGGTGACGAGTATTGACACTGACAGCGTTCAAATTGGCAAAGAGAAAATTTATGCATCTACCATAATTTGGGCGGCAGGCGTCAAGGCTTCAGATCTTAATAAACAACTGGGGGTTGAACTTGATGTTATGGGCAGAATCATAGTCGAACCGGATTTGAGCTTGAAAAAAAATCCTGAAGTTTTTGTGGCCGGAGATCAAGCCCATTTTTCATACCAAACCGGAATCCCGCTACCTGGAATCGCACCTGTGGCGCTTCAACAGGGAAAGTTTATTGCCAAAAATATACTTCGAGAAATAAAAGGACAACAAAGGGTAACATTCAAATATTTTGACAAAGGACAAATGGCCACTATTGGCAGACGTAAAGCGATTCTACAAATAGGTAAAGTGCAATCAAGCGGACTTATCGCCTGGCTGTTGTGGTTGTTTATTCATATTTACTATTTAATGGGATTTAAAAATAGAGTCTTCGTTCTTCTTCAATGGGCGTATTCATATGTAACCTTTAGAAAGGGCGCGCGGTTGATTGTGAACAAAAGTTGGCGTTTTTATAAATCAGGTGGCAACACTTCCAATAAATTCTGAGCTGTTTTTAGTGATTAGTGCCGTTTCTATTCAAACAGTTATTGTTTATTGTTCTATTTGGAACAGTTATACTTTTCTAAATTTTTCATTCAATAAACCGTAACCGACCAAAAAACAGCAGTAAAGAATCCAGGCCCTCCTTTTCAGCTTACATCACAGGAACTATAGATAAGGAGCCATTTTGATCATGATCTCGTGCTTCTGCATGGCTCCCGGCAGGGTTTGTTTTAAATGGCCGTTATCAAAAATTAGGATTTGCGGGACGCTGAGAATGTTGTATTTTGAGGAGAGCGCCTGATTTGAATCCACGTTTAATTTGCCGACCCTGATTTTTCCCTTTGCATCTTTTGCGTAGTCATCAATAATCTGTATAAACGTCCTGCATGTGGGGCACCAGGGGGCCCATGCAAAGAGGAGTACCGGAAGCGGGGATTTAAGCACCAGATTGTCGAAATTCGAATCCGTAACCATCAGCGGCTGGGACACAAACAATTCCTTTGTTTCAAGTATTGCCCCGCATTTTCCGCATTTGGGGCCGCTGTCAATTTTCGCAAGGGGAATTCTGTTGCGGGTTCCGCATGCCGTACATCGGAAAAAAACGTATTCGCCGGCATTCTTCCCGGCCCGATCCATTTCAAGGGTAGTTCCACACTTACCGCATTTTGCGGTGCCTTTCATCTTCACCGGTGATACTCTGTTTTTTGCGCCGCATTTTGAGCATCGAACTACGAGTTGTGCCTTCTTCTCCATCCTGTTTGTTCTCCAACATTCATCTGAAACACAAAAAAAGGTTTCTTCTCCATTGAAAATATAGTCTATTAAAAACAAACATATTTACTAAAGGATGCTTCGGGGAGTTTTTTTATAAACTCTTATTTAGCAGCTCAATGGATGATTTATTTTAACGGGATTCCGGATAGCCGCTCCATTTATAATCCATCATCTGTCTAACAATTTCAAATCGCAGGGGGTCTTGATAAATATAACAAAGATAATTAAACCGAGTAAACATCATTTTGAACGATAATAGGCAATTTATCTTTTTTTATGATGCCATCTCCAGTTTTCATAATATTCCCAACTGGCAATCTTATTCAAACTTTTAATTTGACGATCTTGTTCTATCAGGCTGGCCCTTAGAACATCCCCAATGGAAAGAAGACCGATATAGCTTAAGAATAGATGTATCATGTGCGGTTGTATGAAGCCCGGTTGTCATATAGTCGCCGATTAGATCCGTATCTGGATCAAATTCCGGCAGGTTCATGTTGTGCAATAGGTCTCTCTCTGTCCATATCCCAACAATTTTACCTTCTTGTTTAACGAGT
>JAFCZU010000471.1 GCA_019314185.1 Deltaproteobacteria bacterium
GCAAATCGGCTGCTTTTGACTTAAGATATGTAACAGACTTTATGTCACTTGTAATATTCATTTTTATCGCCTCCAATCTTTATATGATACTAAATATAGACCGAAAGTCAAGAAAAAGCTTTCGGGACATCCCTGATATTTTCTTTGCTTTTATTACACAGCTCACTTTAATTTATATACAGTGGGATTGTTCTAAAACTGCAACTATGAAGGACGCCCCTAAAATCTACTTGAGCCTAATAACAATTATATTTGTTATAATACATAGATTATGCAAATGTCGAGTTTGCTGTGGCGGTAAGTTAATATAGTAATAAACACTGGCTAAATTCTGAAAACTCAGGATGACGGGGCGTTCATGGCTGTAAACGTTCGGTTGGCAAATATTAATGGAGATGTCTAAATGAAATCACAATATTTTTGGGTAATCTCAGTTGTCGATATATAGCAGTTAGGTTGCGCCGTCTTCTCTTCTACGAACCCATGGGCAAGCACCATGCCTCGCTTCCTCGAAGTCCTCGAATGTGAGCCAGCCAATCCTCCTGGACACCAGAGGCCAGTCAACTTCCGTTCTGTGGCTAAGGTCTCGTGCAAGAGCTTCCGGCTTGGAGCTGTACTCCGGCATTAGCCAGCCATACAGCCTTGTGTGTGGCAAATCCTTAAACTGTGCCGGTGTAAGTAAGCCGAACAAACTCCTCTCGGGATTTCGCCTCTCCAGTCCCGCGCCCGGCTGCGAAGTGTTGTCGAGCATGACATCTATGTTCCGGGCGATCTGGTTCCGGAAGTTGTCGAATGAGATCGAGTACGATACATCGGAAAGTACCTTTGCCTCGATCAACCAAGCAAACCCGTTTGTCACATTGAGAAACATCGCATCGACATGTGTTGCCCCTTCGAGGGGGCGGGCATTCCCGCGCGTAGCCGCATCCAACACATAGGGAATCATCTGACGACGGTCCAAGTTTGATTGCAGCCACTCCACATAACTTGGGGGTGGCGGAAGACAAGCCTCGAAGTACAGGCGCAGGTCACCGTCCAAGCACTCCGCCCAACTTGACAAGCCAGAAATCGGTGGTATGGAGCCGTATGCCTTGACGAGCAACTGAACGAGCATGCTGGCACGCAACGGATCATCGAATACATGCTTGGTCGCGGTAATCGTCCAGAATCTCTCGTCCTTCTCGATCTGGCGAGGAGTCCTTGCCTGCGTGATAGGAATCCCGACAGTCTCTGGGTGGTCGGCCATGAATTCATGATACCGGCTTGCGCTCTTCTGGTAGTAGTCGAGCTGCCCGTCGACATCAGCGATGAAGTGGGGCCTAAGCCCGTCACCTGTGAAAGGGAGATATGTCTTGTCGATCACGTCTGTCATTAACTCTTTCCTTTACGTGCAATCTAAACCAGTTATTATATAGTTTCTGACTATTCACACAGATTTTTTGCCAATTTATAACACCAGGATTGAATAATTTTATTGAAGATAGCTTGCCAGAATGCAAACTCAGCCTTGTTGCAAATATATTTTGATATCCGAATGAAATCAATGCCACTTTCTATCGGCCAGCTCAACGCTTAACAGGCGGTACCCGTAAGCCGTGGTGTTGTGGAGGCTGAGGGAGAAAACCCTCAGCTACCCGATTATGATACTATTTAAATAGAACCGGTCCCTTTATGCCTAAAATATTAGTTAAGGTGCTTGCTTAACGATTTCGATCCGCTTTTACGAATCGGAATGAGATACCAACGACGATAAGCGTTGTTGGCAAGATTATTATACTCATCCACACCAAAATTATATTCCTTTATGAGAGATGTATATTTTGCTTGTTTCAGTTGTAAAGAAGAAACATCGGAATTATAGCTTTTAAGTAAATTTTCATATCGTAAATAGTCGGCTTTATAATCATCCTCTGTTTGATAGTGCTTCTCTGTACTAATCAGCTTTTTTTCAATCCGTTCAATTTCCTGTTTCTGCTGTAATTTAGCATTATAGATTTGTTCAAGTGAATTAATTTCCTTTCTTTGAGATTCAAGATGAGCGAATAATGTTTCGCAGCGTTTGACATCATCACTATAATAAATCTCTTGACCAAAGTATAACGCAACATTGCCAACGATAAATATTAAAACACCGATAACAATACCAATTGGAACATTGAAGAATTCTTTCAAGGGCGGTAGTGATGGTTCCAATTTTAGAAAAAAGGCTGCAAACGATCCGACAAATCCAATAAATGAAATGAGAAGGATCACATCATATACTGTACCTGATAAATGATAATAGTCTGCAACAAATATTGTAATAATAAATAAAGCCAAAAAACTGAGACCAATATATTTAAAATTCTTTTTCATAATGGTATTTCACTTGTAGACCGGATTTCGTTTTTCCCAATGAATTGATATTATTTTTCATAACCCCTAAACCCCACAGTTAGCTGTTGGCTGCAAGAACAGGGTGTACGCCCGGCATGGGCGTGAACTAATGGGGTGTACCCTGTACGTGAATCCTGTTAATGTGCTGAACAGATTAGCAAAAGTATTAGCCGAAGGCAAGGGCGTTTCCGTGAGGAAGGGTCTGAAGGAAGCCGGAGTGCAAAGCTACGAGCCGACGGACAGAAACAGCATACAAGGCCAAGTTCCTGGGTGAGTTAGCATAGCACAACATAACAAAGCCCAGCGGTTCAGGGGATATGGTAAATGCTGCGGTTGTGTAGCAAAAGTTCACGCTCTTATCCGGGGAGATCTGTCCGGCTTGCGGCTTTTTGATGTATCATTTTACCATTCGGTGAAATTACCGGCAGGGGCAACCGGTTTACCAAGTCCCGGCGCTATCGTGAGAGCATCCCGCCTGATATCGATAAACAAAACAAAGAGGAGCTATTCAGGATTGGTAAGTATTAGGCATTATAAGGCAGCACTCTATGGGGTAACTCGTAAGGTGACCGGGCAGAAGTCAGCAGAGGCCATAGTAGCCAACCGCCTGTTTTAATAGACAGGATAGGGTGAAGGGCTGAACCTTTGAGAGCAGGGAGGAGCTGGCCATACTCGAAAAGGCGATGAACTCGACAGAGGGAGCCAAAAGAAAAAAAGGGGTCAAGTCTGCCTTTGACCCTTATTAATACTGTCTTGTATTTTCCCTATCTGTTTTTTAATTTTTCTGTCATATTTTTCAAGTCTCGAAACTCTTCGTAATATGC
>JAFCZU010000088.1 GCA_019314185.1 Deltaproteobacteria bacterium
TGCTCATGCTTTACAAAAGAAATAAAATATTGGTTTAAAATTTTACTTGAGTCATCGATGTCCTGGCATTATTTACCGTTAGACTTGGGTCATCGATGTCCTGGCATTTGACACCCATCGACGTTCAGTTCACGGAAGATATAACAAATCTGGCAAATAGCCTGAATAACTCCCCTCTGAAGATGTATGAATATGTAAAGAATAATTTCGAATTTGAGCCTTACCTTGGTTCCCGCAAGGGATCACAGGAAACATTAAACCACAGGAGCGGAAATGATTATGACCTGTCGTCTCTATTAATTGCCCTGCTCCGCGTTTCAAATATTCCAGCCAGATACGCAACCGGTATTGTCGAGATGACACCGGACAGGGCCAAGAACTGGCTGGGCGTTGAAGACGCGGCCACTGCCGGCAGTATACTGACCACGGCCGGGATGGAAGGCGTGAACATCATGGACGGTCCTGAGGTGGTTGCCATACGATGCCGCCGGGTATGGGTTGAGGCCTATGTCCCCTATACCAATTATAGGGGAATCAATAATGACGATACCGGAAAAATGTGGGTTCCGATGGACGCAGCCTTTAAACAATACGATTACCAATCAGGCATTGATATACCTGATGAAATGGGCTTTGATGCCAAATCGTTTGTGGACAGCTATTCTTCCACATTTCATACAGAGAGCCCTGTTGAACTCTTCAAGCAGCAGATCACAGATTATCTATCTATCAATTATCCAGACCTGACTTATGAAGACATCTTGAGGACCAGGAGTCTGCGCTCCGAGGTTCTTGGTATCATTCCCGGCAGCCTGCCTTACAAGCTCTTATCCCGTGACGGGGAGTATTCTGAAATAGCTTCTGACAAAAGATATCAGATAAGATTTTATATACATGGCTCCGGCTCCACCCTGGATTACACAGCCAATCTGCCCGAGATTGCCGGAAAACAGGTCACAATTTCCTACATCGGCGCCACTGCGGCTGACCAGCAGATCATAGATAATGTCGGTGGGCTTTACGGGGTAACACAGCCCTGGCTGGTTCACTTAAAACCTGTTCTGAAGATAGACGGGTGCGATGTGGCAACAGGTTCCGGGGAAGTGACAATGGGAGTCCAGCAGGACTCTGATATGTATTTCACTCCGCCGGTTGGAGCTAATAACGTAGTCCCTGCAATCTATAACACCATCATTGCCGGTACCTATCAGGGGATAGGAATAGACACCTGGAAGGTGGTCACGGACTTCTTTGTTCCTATGTCCAGCACGTGCGAAGAAAGCTATACCGGGTATCTTTTACACGACACTGCCTTAAAATATCTGGGCCGGGTAGATGCAAAAGATGAAGAAGTCGGCAAGACCATGCAAATCGTGATTATGAATGATGTTGCCGAGGCCATAGTGGAACATGTTGTTAAGGTGACATATGACTTTTATGGAAGCCCGCTCACATTTGAATGGTCCGGCCTCAGGGTTGATGCTGACCGAAAGATAGTCGGGTCTTTTTCAGTAACAGGTGAAGATAAAAGCTGTAATTTTATGAGGCTTACCGGAGCAGATGGCTCCATATCAGAAAACCGGCTGTTTGAGGATGCATTTGAAGAAGAGGCTGTTTCCACAATCAAAATCCTGGAACTTGCCAGCGACATGGGGATACCGATTCATGAATTTGACGGTACTCACTGCTCGACTATTTATAGTACACTTAACCTTTCTTCAAGCGTGGAAAACGCAATATGCACCGCTGTGTCTAACGGACATGTAGTAACGGTTCCCCGCGATAATATCACGTATTATGATTGGACCGGAACCGGGTATATCGACATGGATCCCGATGATTGCGCTGCTGGTTATATTATTTCCGGGGGAAGGAGTGGTGGGGAGACGGTGAAGGAGTGGGATTTTAATCCCTCTGCCTATTGTATCAATGCGACAATCAATTTCATCAGTCCTGCTGCTCATAATAATTCATACGGTGGTGGAGATACCCGTTATTTAAATTTTAATACAACAATTCAGCCCTATGGTGAGGATTGTAATGCAGGGACAGCCTATGCTAAAACATTTTCTACTGCAGATCCACCAAACTCCATAACTATAAAGGATATTGCAGATAAACATGGCGCTGGAGAATATACTTTTACTGTTGGTTCCTGGGGCGGATGTTTTGGAAATTGCGGTCACGATGAAATAAACCTTACCATATTTTGCGTTGATTCCATTACTCCTGATTGTTCGGGGGCAGGCATAACACAAACAATAGGTTTGACAGCTATCTACGAACCGGCCGGCCTCAACCGGACGGTCTCTTGGTCAATTCTTGGGAATGCATTAGGTTCAAGCATTGCGTCAGCAGGCAACAAAACTGCCAACTTCATAGCTGGGAACGACAGCGGTACAGTATCGGTACAGACATGCGATTCAGTGGCAACTTCAACATGCGCTACTATTAATATTAACATTGAAGATTGCAAGGAGTGTCAGAGTGGAAGTCTCGTTAATAAAGCGGATGGCACACTGTCAGCAACGGAATGCTGTTTCGAGGGTGTAACCGTGTCCAAAACAGGGCTTGATATCGACGAATTATTGGCAAAATGTCCGCAACGAACCCAAAACGCCAGACTGCATGAGATAGACGGCTGCTCAGGTGGCGTTTCGCAAGATCCAGGTGCCAGTCCATATGCACAAGCCCCCACTGCCTTCGGTCAGCCCCAGGGGACAATACCCTCGGCTGCAGATGCCCTTCCGCTACCCTGCAATCAGCATGATATCTGCTATCAAACGTGCAAATCCGATCAAGCTGGGTGCGACCGGGAAATGAAAATAGCCATGGATAATGTCTGCTCCAGGGCTTTTCCGTCTGCATGTCCTTTTTCGGGTTTGGAAATCTGGAAATGTGCCGACTATTTTATAGATCGGCAGTGGTGTTTTATATCTTCGTCTACTTACTATGGATTACTGAGGGATTGGGTGGGCTGGATCGCATGGGAAGAGAGACAGACCCAATACTGCGACTGTTGCCCATGATGTAGATCAAGGGAAGAAGGAGATTTTTTAAATGATTAAATATCTTGTCGGTTGGCTTATGCCAATACTTTTACTGTTTGTTGTGACTACCATTGGTTCTGCAAATGAGTTGCCGGCTCTTCCCGGAGTTGTGTATGACGTCTCGTTCAAGGGAGATGTGGAATTTGAATACAAGGCCGGCAGCTTGTCTCCAAAAGAAAAAGCGTTGTGGCTTGCCGTTGGAACACGCGAAAAAGGCCGTCTTGATGGGCCGCAGAAACTTTGGCTTTGGCTGCTTGACGCGACGGGCAAGAAAAAGCTCGAGCTTGATTTGCAGCATTTATTGAATAACAAATTAAATAGTGAACATTATGTCGATATTGAAAATATTGTTGCCATAGAAAGCGGCGGCGTTGCTGCGATACTCATCTCCGAATCCGGCGGTCCCACGCTTGCGCGATTCGATAAAACCGGCAGCCTTATTTCCCTCCGGCCTCTCAAAAAAGGGGCGCGTGACGTGTTGTTTTCCAAAATCATTCTCGCTTCAAATGACAATCTGTTTTTAATTGGGCGCATTAACGGTAGAGCTGCTGTCATCAAGATTGACGCAGCAGGAGACATTCTCTGGGAAAAGATGGTGGATGACAAAGCAGAAGAAAAAATTTCAATATTTTCAGATGCTGTTATTTCCCCAGATGGAGAGCTTATTCTTCTTGGACATGTTGTCAATTCAAAAGGGGGGCATCGATTGTGCATCGAAATGTTGAACGCACAAGGTGAGTTTCAACATAAGTTAGCATTCGATGGAGAGAGGGGAGCAATCGCGCATGCCGGGGACAACGGCTATATCGTTGCCTTTAACCGAAAGCAGGGAGAGACGCAGAGCATATGCCTTATTGGTTATAGTCCTTCTTTAAAAGAACTATGGAAAACAAAAATGTTTGAGGAGGAAAATTTTTCTGATGCCCATATCTCCGTTAAAGTTGCTGCAACAATCGCTGGAAATTACTTGGTTGTAATATCTAAAAAATCTCGACCATGTATTGTACAAGTTAAGGATGGCGGTAAGGTCATATGGAGTCACATGCTTCAAAATGGCTCTTTGTTTTCGGAAATAGTATGGAATTTTGATCTTTTGCAATCAGCTTCGGAATTTACAATTCCCATAACTATGCTGAATGTTGATCCCAAAGTAATGGAACAGAGGCAGGAAATGCGAGTGATAAAATTTGTCTTGAAATAGAGTGTTCAAGCAATAAAGGACTTTTGAACAAAAGAGGTACTAATGCCAAGCGCAAAAGACGAATTTTTTCATACCGTCTTGGATTTCTTTTGAAAATAGGAATAGCCAAAAATGAAAAAAAGCATTTCTGCTAATCTACCGTGCTCCAGGGTTATCGGCTTCACTGCCGTTTTATTTTTTTCAATCCTCTTAAGCCTTCTGCCGTTTACTGCCATTGCGCAGCAGGAAATAGACGATGGTGTTGCCTGGCTGCTGGCCAACCAGAATCCATCCGGAAGCTGGGGAGACCCTGAACTCACTGAGTTCAGGGACACAACAGTGGTTGCTGCTGCCTTAAAAAAACTGAGAAAGACTGGCACGGGCTATACCAGCGCCATAAACTTCATTGATATTGTTTCCCCACCAAATAATGACTACCTGGGCCGGAAGGTATCTGTCCTGGCCCAAGAAGGCGTTGACGTTTCTCTATTAGTAGATGAGCTGCTCTCAACCCAAAACCCGGATGAATGGGATAATACCCTGCCCAATTATCCTGAAGGCGGTTGGGGGGCTGCTGATGGCTATTCTACAAATTGCCTTGACACTTCTCTGGCCCTGGATGCCGTTATTTACAGCCCTGTTCCAAAAGGACTCCTGGTTGTAAACAAGTCAATAGCAGCAGGAGAAACCCAGGAATTTACTTTTGATTACCCTGCTGATGCCTCAGACATGGAGATATTTATATCAGAGGTATCCGGCAGTATCACTTTTCGGCTGTTTCCAGATGATTCGCCCGGCAGCTATTCATGGGGACCCCTTACTTCAACGACCTACCTTAATACGACAGGAATCACCATTGCTCCCGGGACAAGGCGCATTCAAATATACGGAAATTCAGCAAGCGCTTATTCATTTAAGATATCGTTGACTTCCGGGGGCTATGACTCATCTGTCCTGGTAAATCCGCTTGCCTATCTTCTGGATGCCCAAAATACAGACGGAGGCTGGGGCCTGAGCAGGGGGTATGACAGCAACATTTATATAACGACTAAGATTTTGCTTACCTTGGAAGGTTTTGCGAATTATGATTTTGGAAGCGCCGTGGATGACGGTGTGCAGTGGCTTATCAATCAGCAGAATTTGGATGGCGGTTTTGGATTAGAAGGGAGCAGTATCTATGAGACCGCTTTGGCTTACACAGCTATGGCCAATATCGACCTCTCATCTCCGGGGGGCCAGAATGCCCTGGACTATCTGCTTGCTAATCAACAAGGTAATGGAAGCTGGAATGAAAAAGCTTATGACACGGCAGTTTCTTTGTGGGCTATCTGGACATCCATGAGTGAGACAGACACGGATGAAGATGGTGTGCCGGATATTATGGATAATTGTCCTGATGTTTACAACCCTGACCAGACCGATACAGATGAAGACGGGTGGGGTGATGCGTGCGATGAGGACGACGACAACGATGGCCTTCCCGATACTTACGAAGAAAACGTAACCGGCACCGATCCTCTTTTGGTGGATACCGATGGTGACGGCATCCCTGATGGCCAGGAGGATATGGACTTTGACGGTATAACCAATGCTCAGGAGTATGCCGGGGATACAAACCCCAAGGAACCAGATTATAGCCTCTCTGCCGGCCTGAACCTGTTCGGGTATCCTGTGGCTGTTCCTCCTGGAGGATATACTTCCTATGACTTGCTCATCGATCTGGGAACGGATGACGAAGTTGATAAAATTCAACGGTATAATCCTGATACAGGAACCTTTGACATCACGACCTATGAAGAAGGTGCGGCAAGCGGAAGCGAGTTCAACATTGTAAACGAGGAGGGATACCTTGTTTACATGAAGGTGGCTAAATCGATTCCCTTTGCCGGACAAATCATCAGCTCTGCGATCTTGTTGGAACCGGGTCTCAACATTGTATCTATTCCATGTATGCCGGCTGATTATACATCATATAATCTTCTGTGGCTTCTTGGATCATCTGATGTGGCAGCCAGCATCCAGAGATTTAATAGAGAGACCGGCGCATTCGAGACCACGGCATACTATAATGAACAGCCATCGGGAGTGGAGTTTTATATTTCCAACAGCGAGGCCTATATAGTCCAAATGAAATCGGCTATGACTATCCCGGCGCTTCTTTCTGCCCCTGTTGTGGCCATTACCTCGCCGGAAGACGGGACAACGGTATCCAGTTCCCCCCTGGATGTGTCCGGCACGATCAGCGGCAGTACATCCATGGTTACAGTGAATGGAATCAGGGCTGATATAAGCGGGGGAACATTTACGGCTACGGGCATTCCACTTACCACAGGTTCAAACACCATCACAGCCACTGCCGCAAGTCAGAACAATCTGACAGGGTCCGATACAATCAGTGTAATACTGGATGAAGGTGTAGATTATGAAATAAATACAGGCGGTCTGGTCAATGACAGCAGGATATTCCAGGGCGAGTCCGCTCTTCTTGATCAGGCAGCCTATTACACGCAAACACATACAGGGGTTCCTTCATGTATCATCTATACAACCACAGGCCTGTCCCGGATCTCTGCTACCGAGATGGAGGTTTCCTTTTCCATCCAGGTTTCAGGCACTGCCTCGGAAGGCATTTACGAGTTTCAGGTTGAATATGGGCTGAAGAATAGCGGCAACAATTCGTTAGAGCCATTAACCAATAATATCTTTTCGTTTAAGATTGCGGGATAAGGCCATGTGGAAAAAAATACCCTGATATGTTTTGTCGTACTATTTCTCTCACAGCTTGGTTCGTCAAACAGTGAGGCGACCATTGAGGAAAGTGGAGACATTACCCAGGATCCGGTCTGGACTGCGGATGATGTTCACCTGGTAACCGCAAATATTGCTGTTGTTAATGGCGCCAGAAGCTTGACGCCTTGGGCAAGAAAGCAGCACCCCATTTTATAATGAAGGCGAAGGAGTCATGAAGAAGAAACGGGAAAAGTCTGTGGTGGGTTTAGTGTTAGCTTTTGGATTGCTGGTCTATGGACTAGGGTCAGTACCCTTGACCCAGGCGGCCACGCTGGATAATGGGATTTGGGTGGTGGACGTGCGGGTAAACAATGGTGAGCCGACTATGGAGGTATTCGTAGATGGTAGCTTAATAGGCGAATACTCTGAAATCCAGGTATTCCATTCTACAGCCGACCTAAGTCAATCCTCCACTACTGAAAATTCATGGCCCGAGATATTTTCCGTTAAAGCTAATGGCTATCTCCGACCCTTGTTTCTGGGCATGGATTGGGGTACCTCGTTCGTTACTACCGGCTACTGGAATGCCACGGTGAACTACTACTTTAATCTGCTAAAGATTAAGAAAATAAACATACTCTGGAAGGATGTGGGAGATAACCTGTCGATGGAGGCAGAAGCATCTGATATTCTTGATAGCCCCTACATTTATACAAACAATCTCAGTATCACGATTGAAAGGCCCACCCTCTCCCGGGTTAGGGTGGAGTTGTCTTACGATTTGTTAGCGGCGCAGAATTTTACTATTGATCAGGGTAGGATGGAAAACCACGAAGGATTCAAGGTGGCCCAGTTCAGTTCTATGTACATTGACGAAAGCCAACATGACGCTAATAAAGCTGCCTACACGGGAATAAATAGGGGTTGGATAACTGCCAATTTTTCAGAGGATAGTAGTGATAGTTTCATCTTTACTAATCCAGAAAACATGAAGGATGATAGTCTTTATTTGTTGCACACCGATACATCCCCTCGGCAAACACCTAATTGTTCAATCGAATTGGTTTCTCCCGTTTCTAATAATTGTGCTCCACAAGGATGGATAACATCAAGTACCGATCCAAATGATGACAATGTTGGGCTCTGGGTTAACTGGGAAAATGCAGCCGTCAGCTATAATGCAGGAGATACAATAGGTAATTTTCATTACTATTTAAACACTTTTTCCATTGCGATCTTAGATGTATGCCCCTCAGGGTGTGAATATTCAACAATCCAAAGCGCCATTGATGCAGCCTCAGATGGTGATACTGTGCTGGTGCATGATGGGACATATGTGGAGAACATTGACTTTTCGGGCAAAGCCATCACCGTACGATCCGTAAACGGGGCCGAGTATACCACCATTGATGGTAATACCAGTGGCAGCGTAGTAACTTTTAATTCCGGTGAGGGGAATAGCTCAGTGCTGAATGGGTTTACCATCACCAACGGCAGCGGAACCTTATTTGAATTCGAAGACCTTTTACTTATGATTGGCGGTGGGGTTTATTGCGAGAACTCTTCGCCTAACATCACTAACTGCGCCATTAGTAGCAACACAGCTATAAGCGGCGGTGGGATTTTTTGCGACTGGAATTCCTCACCAACTATCACTAATTGTGCCATCAGCGGCAACTCGGCTAGTGACGAGGGCGGGGGTATTGGTTGCTGGGAAACCTCCACACCAACAATTACCAATTGCATCATCAGCAGTAATTCAGGTGTATATGGTGGTGGAATTCATTGCGAGGACTACTCCACACCAACAATTACCAATTGCACCATCAGCAGTAATTCAGGTGTATATGGTGGTGGAATTCATTGCTACGAGTTCGCCTCGCCAACGGTAGTAAACAGCATCATTTGGGGTAATAGCGGCGGAGGTGATCAAATTGAATTATTCGACTCCAGTTCCATTGACATCACCTACTCCGACATCCAGGGAGGCTGGACGGGAACCGGCAATATTGACAACGACCCGCTGTTTGTGGGTAGTAGCGATTATCACCTGACCACATCGCCCTGTATAGATGCAGGCACAAACAGCGCCCCAGAGCTGTCAGATACCGACTTCGAGGGCGATCCAAGAATCATCGATGGTGACAATGATGGTACTGCGACGGTAGATATTGGGGCAGATGAGCGTCTTGACACTGATGGTGACTACATTCCTGATTATCTGGAGAATAGAAGCTGCACCGATCCTTTCGATGCCGATACTGATGACGATGGCATCCTAGATGGCGCGGAAGATAACAACCACAATGGTGTGATAGATCCTGGCGAAACTGATCCTTGTAAGATAGATACAGACGGAGATGGCATCCAGGACGGCACGGAATCAGGCATTACTGAGCCCGTGCCGGATCCTGACGGAAACGGACCTCTCCTTGGAACCGATACAAATGTGTTCATTCCTGATGCCGATCCTTCTACTACCACCGATCCAACAGATCCGGATACGGATGACGATGGTGTAAGCGACGGCCAGGAAGATGCGAACCATAATGGGAGAGTAGATGCCGGCGAAACAGATCCTTCCGATAACTCATCGCGTCCGACAATAATTCTTCTGAACAAAGGATCGGTACTGGGAGACAGCTCTGAAATAGAAAAGGTGATGGTATATGATGAAGCAAACAGCAGGTTTGTTACCCTGATCCCCGGAGACAGTTCTAACCCGAGCTTTGAACTCCAGGGAGGGGAAGGGCTTATTATCTATGCAACAGGAGAAAAGCAGGTCAGATTTGAGAATGTATATTGCTCAAGTCTTGATCTGCAGCAAGGCTTTAACCTGATTGGGATTGCCTGCCCAACGGAGGGATACAGCGCGTTCGACCTGTTGAGCAATCTCGGCAGCGGAAATGTCTCAAGCATACAAAGATATTCCACAAAAAAGGGAGCTTTTGAGACAGCAGGCTTCGCGGCAGACGGAGGGCTTGTGGGCGTCAATTTTGCAATCGTTCCTGGGGAAGGGTACTTTATTTATTTGAAGTAGGGGGTTTTAGATTTTAAGCATGCACCGCCAGAGCCGCTCCGGGTAAATAGCTTTGCATTTAACGGGGCAAACAAAGATCGCCCCAGAGAAATAGGTAATGCATTTCACAGGGCAGGGAGGGAGGAAACTGTTTTCTCTTGCCGGTGACCTTGGAGGAATTGGGTGGGTTTCCACTGGGAAGGGAGGCCGGCAATGGTCAATTTTTATCAAAAGAATCAGCCCGTTATCCGTATTATTGAGTAGCCCGAATTTAAAAAATTTACACTGTAAATCCCATTATTTAAGCAGGTATTGAGCTTTCAGTTCAATACAGCCCCATATGCCATTATAATAGCGTTAAAAAGTTGTTTAACACCAAACGCAGAAAATACGATAACTTTTTGAAATTAAAATAGAATGCTAACCACGGGAATTACCAGAGAACCTTATTTATTTGTAAATGGATGTCCCCATGTCTCGCATAAGTTCAATACATAATGAAGGAAATAATGATAAAATTGTCACTTGCATTAGATAGCCCTGTACAACAAATACACATGAGGAGTGAACAGCCAATGCGAACTCATCTATGGGAGAAGTCGAGTTGCCTTTTATAGGTGGCTTGGCTTTTTTATTGGAAGAAAGTAGGGCAAAATCATGAAAAAAATAAAATGGATTCGGGCTGTTATTGTTATTGCTTCAATCATTCTCTTGGCTGCTTTTTTAATTTCTTCAATTGGCTTAGCTGAAATGCATAATTTTGACGTCACCAATGGTGATGACATGAATGACGGTTTATCAATATTAACACCAAATAGAACCGCAAAACAGAAGAAAAAGATTGATAAGTTTCCTTCTAATGAGAGCAAATTTCGGGCGGAACAAATTTACCCATCATCTTCAGGAGAGATAGAAATTGCTTTTAGTAATAGTCTCAATAATGCTGAAATTGAGAGCAATGATGAATGGTTGGTAAATGGTTGCTATGAAGATTTTTTAAAAGATAGCGAGTGGTTTTGGACGGGGAATATTTTGTATATAAACAACGCCGAAGGGAACCCAGACATTACCGGAAAAAAAATAACCGCTGTATTCTCAGATCAAGAACCATTAATTATTACCGGCTGGACGCATTCTCCACCAGCAGTGTGGAAGTCTATTTTAGCAACATCACCCGAGCATGTTATAGTCAATGATATTTGGT
This sequence comes from Deltaproteobacteria bacterium, assembly GCA_019314185.1. The sequence continues at coordinate 11,184 of JAFCZU010000088.1, forward strand.
ATTTCGATTGGTGGTGGGGACCGTTATATTGTTGGTATGGTGAAACCGGGGAACCAAATACTTTATATCTGAGAGATGCAGATGGAAATCCAGACGTTACAGGTAAAAAGATAGCTGCGGTTACCAAAAGAGGGGGCTGGTCTGTCACGTCTGGCGATTTCAATGGAGATGGCTTAAGTGATGTCGTACACAGTACCGGGCGTGAGGTTTATCTAAATTACGGAAACAATGAATTCTCGTCAATGCCTGACCAGGTCCTTATTAATCCAGAAGATGATTTGCCTTTTGGATTCTACGTTGCTTCAGCTGGTGACGTAAACAATGATGGATTTGATGAACTCACTGTCGCCATGGGTTGGGGCGATAACAAGGTTTATCTTTATATGGGAACTCCACAAGGATTGAGCAATACACCTGCCATAATACTCTACCCCCCAGAAAACTATCCGGAATATGGTTTCGGTCATGGAATCTCAACAGGAGGCGACATTAATGCCGATGGATTTTCTGACATTTTGATTGGGAGTGGT
>JAFCZU010000472.1 GCA_019314185.1 Deltaproteobacteria bacterium
CATTGGTAATGCCAATGGATTAGGAACCTTTCCCTTGAACCGTTTTGGATATTTTTCAAAGGCCGTTTCCAATACTTTTTCACGCTCTTTGATAATTTGTTCAGCCCGTCCGTAATGAAAATCTTTCGGTGTAAGAAAGCCAATTCCGGAATGATAATGCGTCCGTTTCGAAAAATAGGACTTTTCAAAATATTTGGTTGTTCTGCTATTAGAGCCTGTTCAATAATTAAGATTCAGCGGGTAAATAAATTGTAGAAGAACCCGAAAACAGGCCATATAATGATTATCCTGTTCAATACTGGTGTTCAATATTGAAAAAGAGCACAAGCTGGGCGAAATATATAGGACTTTGTTAAATATTACTCATTTTCAAAGGGTGCCAATGCTAATTTTTTGAGTTAACTTATCCATGAAATGCAATAAATGAGCCAATTTAAGAGGCCTGAGCACGTATCATTGTTGCGTTCAGGCAACCATTCCTAAGTCGATCAACCCACTTTTTCTCATACTGAAACAAGTTCAGCACAAGTTTTGATTCTTTTTATACTTACCCTACCTACTTTATAAATAACCACTAAAACATAAAATATTTGTAACATTTTAGCTCTTTGAAAAAAATATAAGAAAACACTGGCGACACGTTCGATAATCTGGTATGTAGTTCTTCAATATCAGGAGAGCTACATGGAATCAATACTTTTTCTTTTTCGATACCGGTCACGGCAGCTTGATGCAAACGACATTGCCTTTGTCAAAGAAACGATAGCCAAGCATTACAATATGGGGAGAAGCCATATCTCCCGGGTACTATGTGAGGTATGGGCATGGAAACAACCCAATGGCAAACTTAAAGAATGCGCCACGAGGGATCTTCTGCTTAGACTGGAAGAACAGGGTCTTGTCAAACTTCCTCCCCGCATAAAACCCCAGAAGAACAATCGGACAAAGACATTTAATCAGATACCGTTGTTCTTTGTCAATCAGGAACTTTCCGGTTCGATCAAGGATTATAAAAAACCGAAGGTAAGATTGGTAAGAGATTCTCATCTGTGGGATTATCTTCTCTACCATTATCACTACCTTGGACTGCCCCGACTCGTTGGCGAACATATAAGGCATGAGATTCTTATCGGTGATCAAGTCGTGGCATGCCTGGGATGGGCATCTGCCGCCTGGAAGATAAAGGATCGTGATCTGTTCATCGGCTGGAATGAACACACCAAACGCAAGAACCTCCACCTGGTTGCCAACAATGTCCGTTTCTTGATCCCGCCCTGGATTCAGATAAAGCGTCTTGCCTCCAAGGCATTGTCCTTGAGTCTGCGGCGTCTGGGCAGTGATTGGCAGGAAACATATGGTCATCCGGTATACCTTGCCGAGACCTTTGTCGATAATGCCCGTTTTGAGGGTACATGCTATAAGGCAGCCAACTGGAAGTATGTGGGTCATACCAGGGGCAGTGCCAAAAAGGGTAACTCCTATCACTATCATGGTCAATCCAAGGCTATATATCTTTACCCCTTGCATCGCCATTTCAGGAGGTTTCTCAAAGATGACCAGGGATGAAGCCACAGCCATTCTGGATATGAATCGGGATAAGGCCATTGAGATCATAGTAGGATTAGCAGAGAAGGCGGAAAAGTATGACCGGATGTGCGGTGATGTCAGTCCCTCAACCCCCTCCGGAATGATTCCCGTATATCTAAAGCCGAGTCATGGTAAGCGCAAAAAGCGGCCGGGAAGAAAACCCGGGCATCCCGGTGTTTCCCGAATAAGTCCTGACAGAGTGAGTGATTACAAAGAGCATACCTTAGATCATTGTCCTGACTGTCACGCGCCTTTGAATAAACCGGTGAAGAGCTATAAGCGTTATATAGAGGATGTTCCACAAATTGAACCGGTGGTCACAGAGCACACGGTTTATGGTTACTGGTGTTCTCAATGCAGGAAGATCGTCTTCCCCAGGGTCTCGGATGCACTGCCGAATTCCATGATAGGGTTAAGGCTTGTTGTTTTTACAGCCTGGCTTCATTATCTGGTCGGGGTCAGTGTCAGTAATCTGGTGAAGATGTTATCTGTCGTTTCCACCATTAAGATGAGTGCCGGGGGGTTAACACAGGCATGGAAAAACCTGGCATTCACCGTTGAACCATTATATAGCGAAATTGGTTGCAAGGCTGCCAATAGTGCTGTTCTTAACACGGATGAAACAGGGTGGCGACTTAACGGGATAACCCACTGGTTATGGTGCTTTGCTACGAAAAAGCTCTGTTACTATGTCATAACCAGAAGCCGTGGCTCTCCCGTTGTGGAAGAGGTTTTGGGCACAATATTCAAGGGTATCCTGATCTGTGATTTCTGGGGCGCCTACAACAAGATAAGCGCTCTGGCCAAGCAGAGGTGTTTCTATCATCTGTTTACGGAACTCGTTAAAGTGGATAAACATAACTTATCACCCGAATGGAGAGCCTTTCGTAAGAAACTGTCCAGGCTTTTGAAGGATGCTATCCGATTGTCAGAAAAACAAAGCCGGTTAAGATCAGAAGACTTCATTCGCAAAAAGGGCAGATTTTATAAACGACTTGACCGATTGTTAACAACAGATCATGAGTGCAAAGATGTCAAAAGGCTTATCAAAAGATTGAAGCGGCATAAAAATGAACTGTTCACTTTTCTGGAGTACAAGGGGGTAAGTCCCTACAATAACCATGCTGAGCAACAGATGCGAAAAGCAGTATTGGCCAGAAAGGTGTCCCAGCAAAATCGGTCAGAGCAGGGAGTCAAAGTTCAGGCCATACTCATGACTCTATTCAGGACTGCCGAACTGCAAGGCCAAAACCCGGTAGAAACAGTACTGAATGCAGCAAAAAGCACAATCGAAAGCAAAAATGCCTCAATAGGTTATTTCAAAAAAGCAGCTTAGATTTTCAAAGAACTAAAGTGTTACAAAAAATCATTTATGGGATACAGGAAAACGGTAGGGAAACTATTGATTATAATAAAATTCTTATACTAAAGATTAAAACAAGACTGAGTCTCGACAATGTCGAATTTGAACATAATATTAGAAACTCAAAAGAATTGAATTCCCTTAGTTGGGAAATCAAGCTGGAGGCAGAAAAAATTTTACAGGAGCTGGTTACGAATGTTTTGAAACATGCAAAAGCAGGCAAGGTTGTGTTGGAAATATATATAGAAAACAGCTATCTGTATATTAATTTCAAGGATGATGGACAGGGTTTTGATCGTGGCGAAAACAGGGACGGTTTTGGATTAACGAACATATATAAGCGTATTGAAACAGTGAACGGGGAAATACAAATGGTTACTTCGAGAAACAAAGGAGCTCATTTCATTATAGTTATTCCTGCATAAATAGGGATCAGGAGAATATGAATAATCACATAAATGTAGTTATAGTAGAAGATGTTGAGGATGTCCGGGAAGGATTAAGG
>JAFCZU010000089.1 GCA_019314185.1 Deltaproteobacteria bacterium
GAGTCTGATAAAATTTCAAAAGATTCTCAATATCCCGGCAGTTCAGCTTGTCAATAAAAGCGGTATCTGCAAACTTGTTTCCAACAATAATTTGAAAATAATGATAATCAGTGCGGATTGCTGGCTGTCATTGCTGCCGTAATGTGAGATGAGAAACACTGGTCAAAGGCCTCACATCACCAGCCACAGGTAAGATACTGATGTATTGAATCGGCGGCTTTTCTACCGGCCCCCATTGCAAGAATAACCGTTGCCTGTCCGGTTACAATATCACCTCCGGCCCATATCCCTTTTTTACTGGTTTTGCCGGTTTCCGGATCAGCTGCAATATATCCCCAATTGGTTAGTTTCAGCCCTTTAGTGGACTTTGTCAGCAGTGGATTAGCTCCTGAGCCTACGGCAATAATCGCGAGATCGCAATCCATTGTAAACTCGGAACCTTCTATAGGAACAGGTCTGCACCGTCCTGATTTATCAGGTTCGCCTAATTCCATTTTGAGACATTCCATGGCGGTTAAATGTCTCTGCTCATCACCGAGAAAACGCACGGGATTTGTAAGCAAAAACAATTCAATGCCTTCTTCCTCTGCATGGTGAATTTCCGCTGCTCTTGCAGGCATCTCTTTTCTTGACCGGCGATAGACAATACGTACGGTTTCTGCGCCAAGGCGCATTGCCGTTCGTGCGGAATCCATGGCAACATTTCCTGCGCCAAACACAGCCACATTTTTTCCCTTGACAATCGGTGTGTCATATTCCGGAAAAAGATAGGCTTTCATAAGATTGGATCGTGTAAGATATTCATTTGCTGAATATACTCCGGAAAAATTTATGCCGGGGATTTTGATAAATGCCGGCAGGCCTGCTCCAACACCGATAAAAACAGCGTTAAATCCATCTTTCGTAAAAAGTTCGTCTATTGAGCGAATATTGCCGATAACAGAATCAAATTTAATTTTAACTCCCTGCTTTTTCAGAAAATCGATTTCAGCTTCAACAATAGCCTTTGGAAGGCGAAATTCAGGAATTCCGTAAAAGAGAACACCTCCCGGCTTGTGAAGGGCTTCAAATATTGTAACTTCATGTCCAAGCCTGATTAAATCACCTGCTACGGTCAAACCGGATGGTCCGCTGCCTATCACGGCAACTTTTTTACCCGTTGCAACCGATTTTTCCGGCAGGCTGACCATATTGTTTTCACGTTCAAAGTCTGCGCAAAAACGTTCGAGATTACCGATAGCTATTGGTTCTCCCTTTTTACCGAGAATACATTTGGCTTCGCACTGAATTTCCTGAGGACATACACGGCCAGTAACCGCTGGCAGAGCGTTTTTTTCTTTGACTTTTATAGCAGCTCCGGCAAAATCACCTTTTGCAATAAGTGATATAAATTCCGGAATTTTTACCTGGACAGGGCAGCCTGTCATACAGCTCGGTTTTTTACAGTTCAAACAACGTTTTGCTTCTTTTATGGCTGCATCAGAAGAATAACCATAAGGCACTTCTTCAAAATTTCTTGCCCTTAGCTCAGGTAACTGTTCCGGCATGGGCTGACGTGGATTTTTTTTGCTTTTTTTCATTTGTATTTCCAATTACTTTTTTACCGCCCGCTTCGCTGTTTAAATTATTTTAAAATCGAATTTTGAAAACATAATTTTCGACCACTCGACTACTTGACTACTCGACTACACGATTCCTGACACCTAAAATTCTGGTAGGCCATTGCTTCATTTTCGAGGTAACTCGAATTTCTTTTAAATAATTTTTCCCAGTTTACCTGATGCCCGTCAAATTCAGGACCGTCAACACAAGCAAATTTGGTTTTTCCGCCAACTCTTACACGGCAGCATCCGCACATGCCTGTGCCGTCCACCATAATCGGATTTAAGGCTACAAGAGTTTTGATGTTATATGGTTTGGTAACGTTGGAACAGTTCATCATCATAAATGTGCAGCCAACAAAATAGCTTCTGTCGATTTTCTCACCATTTTGCATAAGTTCTGTGAGAACATCCGGAACCATACCCTTTGAGCCTCTGGAACCATCAGTAGTGCCGACAAGCACTTTGTCAGAAACCTCTTTCAACCGCTCTTCGAGATAGATGAGATAAGCGCTTCTCGCTTCTATAATTGTTGTAACTTTATTCCCCGCTTTTTTCATAGCCCGTGCGATAGGATAAATGGCTCCAATGCCATAGCAGCCTCCACCGCAAACAACAGAACCGTATTTTTCAATACTTGTTGGGTTGCCGAGTGGGCCTGAAACGCTGTACAAGGCGCCTCCGCTCTTAATGCATGCCATTTTCGCTGTTGATATGCCCACTTCAAGGAAAAATATCGTAATGGTGCCTTTTTCAACATTCCAGTCCGATATGGTAAAAGGCACTCTTTCCCCTGTTTCGTCCGGTATTATAAGCACAAACTGACCAGGCCTTGCTTTTTCCGCAATGCCCGGCGCCTCAATTTCTATAATGTGCACATTAGGCACTATCTCATCTCTACGAACAACCTTGTACATCTTATCCTCCCAAAATCTTTTCACACAATATTTTAAGATCAGAAACCTTTTCAGTTAAATCAATACCCCTGTAATGCCAAAGCGGTTTTTTGTATAATATACTTTTTTTTGACCGGGCAGTTTTGTTAACAGGAGTTAGTATAAACTTGTCTTTTAATTTTAAATCACATATGCCGTGTCCGGAAATCAAAGGATTAACCCTGCATATTTCATCAAACACTTCCGAGGCACTTGAAAACACAAACCCTTTGACATTCATCTTTTCTGCTATCATACATATTATTTTCCAGTCCGGCATAGACATTCCAGCAGGATTTGCTCCAGCTTGCAAGGGCTGGACTCTTCGCTCAAGAGAAGTAACAGTGCCGTCTTCTTCCGTAAAAGCCGCGGCAGGAAATACAATATCGGCTGTTTCAAAAAGCGGCGAAGGATATATGTCATGAAGCACTAAAAAATCAAGTTTTTCAGTCGATATTTCCTGTGGAATTCCTCTGCCGGTAACATACAGAGCTTTTATAGCGCCTTTAACAGCACTATTGAGAATTTCAGGATAGCTTAGCCCCGGTTTTTCCGGCAGCTTCGCAGACCAAATATTTTCAAATGCGGACAAACTCTCTTTATCTCCGACATCTTGATAGCCGGGAAGAAAGTTCGGCAAAGCGCCCATATCACCAACTCCCTCGCTGTTTGCTTCATCGCTTAATGGAATAAGTCCTTCAGTATTACCTGATAGAAGAAGTATATTAAAAAGCAAATCTACAATCTGCTCTGGATCATTACATTCTAAAATTTTTGGCCCATAAAGAATAGAACCTTTGCCTGATGAAACAATTGTTGACGCCAGCCTTTCAATCAAATCCCGCGAAATACCGCAAGCTTCGGCAATTGTTTTAATATTAATCTTCTTGAGAGAGCTTTTCAATTTGTCGAAATCATTACATTTTCTATCTACAAATTTTTTGTCAAAGCTTTCATTTTCCACAATTATCTTCAATATGCCGGAAAGCAGCGGGGAATAACCGGACGGTTCAACAGAAATACAAAAGTCAACAAGCCTGGAATTTATGTCACGTTCAGAACCTATTAATGAAACAGCTGCTCCCTGTTTTCTCGCTTTGTTGACATTAATCATCAGTACAGGATGTGAGGTAAGGAGGTCGTCGCCTATGATAATTATCCATTTGGATTTTGCAATATTCTCAATTGTTCCGGTGCCCATATCTGAACGCTTAATCCTGGATTCAATGACCGGGCCTGAAAAAAATGAGGCTGTATCAATATTGTTTGTTCCAAGACAGACACGAGCAAATTTTTGCAGAAGATATGCTGCTTCATTTGTGAGGAAAGGAGATGCTAAAAATGCGCTTTCCTCGGGAAGATATTTCCCAAGCCTTGCGGCTGCCAGTTCAGTTGCTTCATCCCAGGTGGCCGGGACAAGCCTGTTGTTCCGTCTGACAAGGGGATATTTCAGCCGGTTTGCCCCGTTAACAAGAGCTGGAATGGCAAAGCGTCCTCTAACGCAAGCCTGTCCATGATTGGCCGGGCCTTCTGTATCGGGGCGGACAGCCATGATCTTGTCCCATTTTGTTTCCAGCTTTAAACTGCATCCAACAGAGCAAAGGGTACATGTTGTGGTTGTCACTTTGTCTGGAACGCCATGCCATTTGCTTCCTCTCGCTGAAAGCGCGCCGGTTGGGCAAGCGTCCACACAGGCTCCGCAAAACTGGCACCCTCCATCAAGATGTGATTTGCCGAATGCTGTGCCTACTTTTGTATCATGCCCCCGCTTTGTCAAGGAAATAGCCCCGATCCCTCTTATTTCCTGGCAAACCCTTACGCATCGTCCGCAAAGAACACAAAGATTATAATCACGATCAAAAAATGGATCTTCTCTTTCAAGAGGAAGGTTCTTGTATGTAAAAGGAAACCGGATTTCTTTGACACCAAGATATTCCGTTACCTGTTTCAGCTCACATCTGTCTTTGTTGGGACAAAAAGCACATCCTGTTATATGCCCGGTTTTTGTGGGACATATATGATAGTAGTCACACAGTTCTTTTTTATCGCATATAATACAGGAATGTGGATGCTCCGAAAGGATTAACTCTAATACATTTTTTCGTAATTTGTTAAGTTCGGGATCATTTGTAGTGATCTTCATTCCTTTTACAGCAGGAGTTGTGCAGGCAGGAGGAAACCCGCGCATTTTTTCTATTTTAACGAGACACAGCCTGCAGGCTCCAAAAGGCAGCAGCCCGGAATGCGCGCATAAAGTAGGTATATAAATTCCGTTATCTACAGCAACTTCAAGGACTGTAGCTCCTTCCTTGAAGTCAACCTCTTTTCCGTCGATAGTCAACATTGTTAATGTCCTTTCAAAAAACCTGTTATCTTTTCAACCGCTCCATATTTAGAGGGGCATACCTGATAACAGATTCCGCACTTAACACAGATAGATTCATCAATGATGTGCGCCTCTTTCTTTTTACCGGTTATTGCGCCCGCAGGGCATTTTTTTTGGCAGATGCCGCAGCCTGCACATTTTTCTTCGGAAATCGCATATTTTATCAAGTCCTTGCAAACCAGCGCCGGACAACTTTTATCAATTATGTGAGCTTCATATTCGCTGCGGAAGTAACGCAGTGTGCTAAGGATAGGATTGGGAGACAGTTGACCAAGCCCGCATAAAGAAGCATTGCTGATCGTTGTTGCAAGATCTTCCAGCTTTTCCAAATCTTCTTCTTCACCATTGCCGGATCTGATTTTATCCAGAATATCCAGCATGACTTTTGTTCCGATACGACAAGGAGCGCATTTCCCGCAAGATTCAGACTGTGTAAACGCAAGAAAATAGCGTGCTACATCTACCATGCAGGTGTTTTCGTCCATAACAACCATGCCGCCGGATCCCATCATGGCTCCAAGCTCAACCAGGCGGTCAAAGTCAACCGGTGTATCAATCAACTCAGCCGGTATGCAACCTCCTGCCGGACCTCCGATTTGAACTGCTTTAAGGGATTTGTTGTCTTGAATTCCATTGGCGCACCCAAAGATTATATCGCGCAAAGTAGTGCCCATCGGAACTTCTACCAACCCGGTATTTTTTACCATTCCTACCACGGAAAATATTGTGGTTCCCTTGCTCTTTTCTGTTCCAATGCTGCTGAACCAATCAGCGCCATTTTTGATAATCAAGGCGACATTTGTCCAGCTTTTTACATTATTTATAACAGTTGGTTTTCCCCACAGACCTTCAACCGCGGGGAATGGTGGCCTTGGAACAGGCGTTCCTCTTTTACCCATGATTGATTGCAGCAACGCTGTTTCCTCTCCACAAACAAAGGCGCCTGCTCCCGTTTTGATTTTTATCTTAAAATCAAAGCCGCTGCCAAATATGTTTTTGCCTAAAAAACCATATTCCTCAGCATCTTTTATCGCTATTCCGAGGTGTTTTACCGCGAGAGGATATTCAGCGCGAACATAAATACAGCCTTCAGTAGCGCCGATCGCATAGGCTCCGATAATCATTCCTTCAAGTATGCTGTGCGGATCACCCTCCATAAGGCTGCGATCCATAAATGCTCCGGGATCACCTTCATCTCCATTTGCTATTATATATTTTATGTCGCCGGCAGCGTTTCTGCAGAATTTCCATTTGGTGCCCGCGGGAAAACCTCCGCCGCCTCTGCCCCTGAGACCGGAATCAGAAATTGTATTAATAATATCTTCCGGAGACCTCGATGTCAGCGCCTTGCAAAGCGCCGAATATCCATCACAAGAGATATAATCCTCAATGTTTGTCGGATCGATTTTTCCGGTGCGGCCAAACACATTCCGCATCTGTTTCTTAAAAAATGGAATATCCGATTCATACTTGATTTTTTCTTTGGTGTCCGGATCTTCATACAACAAACGATCTACAATAATACCCTTAGCAAGTGTCTCGGAAACTACTTCGGGAATATCGGCAGGCTTTAATTTTTGATAAAATATATTCTTTGGGCCTAAAACAAGCAAAGGGCCTTTTTCACAGAAACCACGGCAGCCAACCTTTTTAATTTCAACCTTATCGTCCAATCCCTGCTTTGTTACTTCTTCTGTAAGGATATTGATAATCTTGGCAGCTCCACCAGCGCGGCACCCGGTAGTAGAACATATCTTGACGACCGTTTTTTTTGTATCAATCGACCTGGCAATACTGTCTCTTAATTCTTCTAAATCCGAGACCGAATTAACCTTTTTTCTTTTTGGATTCTTCATCCTCTATTCCTGTTTTCCTTTAATAGAGCAATCAACTCTTATTATTTCGAGTGGTTACCAGCGATTCGTTTTTTACCAATTGGGTAAAATCTTGACCTCTATCAACATATTGAAACTGTTGTGCTAAAAGCTAATGGCTAATCGCTCGTTTTATGTTTAACATATTTGGCTAAAATTTTTTCCAGCTTTTTGGAAGATAAATTGCCATAATATTTTTCATCAATTACTGTTAATGGCGCCAGGGCACATGCGCCGAGGCAATTAACAGTTTCCAGACCCAATCGATGATCAGGAGTAATTTCGCCTTCTTTTATGCCAATCATGTTCGTTATGTTTTGTAAATTTAAAGCATTTCCCTTTACATGGCAGGCTGTGCCAAGGCAGACTTTTATCTGGTGATCTGCCGGTCTGGTAAACCTGAACTGTGTATAAAAAGTTGTTACGCCATATATTTCATGTTCGGACATTTTCAATTCCAGAGCGATCGTTGAAATTGCTTCCTCGGATATAAACCCGGTTTTTTCCTGAACAGCCTGGAGGATGGGTATAAGACTTCCTTTTTTGCTTTGATACGGTTTGATAATATCTTTAATCGTGTTTTTCATAATGTTACACCATATATGATTGATTTTCAGCTACAGACTCACCCCTGTACGATCAACCTGACCTACGGGGCAGGCACGGAACAAAAGACTTTTATTTTCTTGTCTGCGGTTGCAATATAGCACTCTGAATCTAAAAAAGCAAATCACCGCTAATGCGAACAGCGTTATAAAAAAGGTTCAATTTGCCACTTGACCGTCATCCCGGCCTATCTGCGTGCGAGAACACACAGGCAGGCGAAATCCGGGTACGTAGTGAAGCGTTAGCGTTTTACTCCCATTTGTCTCCGCCTCTATGCTTGAGATCAATATAGGTTACTCTTCCCCGTTCATTAATAAACGAATTCAGAAGCCAGCTTACAAGGCTTATAAGGAGCGAACCGAATACAGCCGACCAGAATCCGTAAACATCAAAGCCCGGAATCACGCCGGAAGCCATTTTAAGCATAAATGCGTTTATCAAAAAGGTAAAAAACCCAAGGCTCATAATGTTTATGGGAAGGGTTAAAAAAAGGGCTATCGGGCGAAAAAAAGCATTCAGTATGCCAAGGATGGCTGCGGCAAACAATGCGGAAAAAAAACCGCTGACCTGTATTCCATCTATCAGATAGGATGTAATTATGATGGCGCCTGTCAAGGTCAGCCATCTTATAATAATGCCTTTCATTTTTTATAAAAAACTCCAATAGGCCGCTTTGCGGACGAAAATAATTTGCTACTTATATCGAATAGTTACAATCAACTTGTTTGGAATAGAGTAAAAGTTAGTGCGTTAAGAGATTAGAAATTTAGGAATTTTCTTAACACTTAACACTTAACACCTAACACCTGACACCTAATTTAAAACCATCCCTGCATACCCGACAAAACTGTCGCCCGGGTTTTTATCATAGCTTGTAGCATAGGCAATCGATTCTGCGTGTTTTGCTCCAAGCTGTTTTGAGGCTGCTATAGCTGTTGCTGCAGCTCCGGCACAACAGGCATTCTGGTGGGTCAGGGCTTCGGTTATAACACCTTCGGGATCCATTTTGAGCATAAGCTCAATAATCCTGCGATCATTTTCATTGCGCACCCAGTCAATTGATACAGGGCCCGTTCCTTCGGGCATAAACCCGTAGTTTGTGCCATAATGTGTAAGGTCTGTGGACCCGACGACCTTTGCCCGAAGGCCGAGCTTTGTTGCAATCTCTGCTGCTGTTTTTCCTATTTCAAGAGAGCTTTTATCAGGAGGAACACCGATTGGAACAATTCTTACATCTTTAAAAAAATATTTTATAAAAGGAAGTTGAAGTTCTATTGTGTTGTCCTGCATAAAGCTGTCAGTAGTCTCAATATTAAATGTAAATTTCCGGGCAAGCTTCTCTGCAAGCTCCTTTTCAATTGGAATTTCACCAAACGGGGTTTCCCATGCCCCCTCTTTCATGATATAGCAGGCAGAACCAGGATGAAGATGCATTCCAAACATAATTATCACATCGGTATGTTTTTCATCTTTCAGGCAGCGGATTACGTTGCAGGCAATACTGCCTGAAAAGTACCACCCTGCATGGGGCACAATCCCTCCAATCGCCTTGCCTTTCAGGGAATCCTTAACCTTTATTTCTTTAAGAAAACCGTTAATCTCCTTTTCACATTCCTCTGCGCTGTCAGGATACCAGCTTCCGGCAAAAATCGCTTTCCTTGTATTCATTATAATCACCCTCTTTGGATTGATGATTTATGATTGTTGATTGTTGATTGTTGGAATCGCTCCTGCCGCGACTGACGCGAGCACGGCAGATCGCTCTGCCAGTTTATAAATTGGCAGAATACCTTATTCAAAATTCGACGTTGGATGTTCGATGTTCGACGTTCATCTTTTAAGCCCGCCCGAAGGGCGCTAATTTACAACTTTCTTTTATTCACTAATCCTTAAACACATCAACACAAAACTCCCCCAGGGTACAAAGATCTTCGCACACATGAATCCCGCCTTCCTTCATTGCAGCAATTTTCCCTTGTGCCGTGCCCTTTCCGCCGCTCACAATTGCGCCGGCATGTCCCATTCTCCGTCCCGGGGGAGCCGTTAAACCGGCAATAAAGCCAACAACCTTTTTTTTCATGTTTTCAGAGACAAATTCGGCTGCTTCCTCTTCCGCGCTGCCCCCGATTTCTCCAACCATAACAATTCCTTTTGTTTCCGGATC
>JAFCZU010000090.1 GCA_019314185.1 Deltaproteobacteria bacterium
AAACCGTATGTTATGACATCCGTCAATCATGGGGCAACCGAGCCAGTGGGGGGCTCTGGACAGGAGTCGGGACAATCGTATGCCAACAGTTTTACCTGTATTCCCTTTGATGTACCGTACCGCCCTCCCCGGCTTACCCCAAAACCGGTGGTAGAAGGCGCTCAGACGGCAATTGTCGTAGGTCCGGCAGGAGAAGAGATATATCCAGACGAGCACGGCCGGGTCAAAGTGCAGTTCCATTGGGACAGAGAGGGAACAAATGATGAAAACAGCTCCTGCTGGATACGTGTCAGTCAAGTTTGGGCGGGGGCAGGATGGGGCGCTATGCACATACCCCGTATCGGTCAGGAGGTAATCGTAGATTTTCTTGAAGGAGATCCTGACAGACCTATTATAACAGGCCGTGTTTACCACGGCACCAACACACCACCCTATTCACTTCCTGATGAAAAAACAAAAAGCACTATAAAATCGGATTCTTCTCTTGGTGGCGGTGGGTCGAATGAGATCAGGTTTGAGGATAAAAAGGGAGAAGAAGAGATATATCTGCATGGGCAGAAGGACTGGACTATTGCTATTGAGAATGATAAGAATCAGACAGTAGGGCATGATGAGACATTACTTGTGGAAAATGATCGAGATAAAATAGTTAAAAATAACCAGTCGGAATCAATCGACGTGAACAAAAGTATTAGTGTTGGAGGAAGTCATGACGAAGCCATAAAGGGGAACATGTCGCAAATGGTTTCTTCGGCAAAAACCGAAACAATCATTCTTGCTAAAGCTTTGTCTATTGGGGGAGCGTATCAGGTCAGCGTCGGTGCAGCCATGAATGAGACGGTAGGCGGCGCCAAGATGATAGAAGTGGGAGCTTTTGAGGGCGAGGCCGTTGGTGGCAACAAATCTGAGACAATAGGTGGAAGCAAGAGTTTAAGCATAGGTAAGGGTCTGACAGAAAAAGTAGGAAAAAGCCAGTCCGTGGAAATTACTGAAAATCTTGATGAAAAAGTCGGAGGCAAGCACATCGAACAAGTCAGCAAAGAATATGCTGTCAACGCAAAAAAAATCCAGCTCATGGCCGAAGATCAGATTGTCTTGAAAACAGGGAAGGCCGAAATTGTGATGAAAAAGAATGGCGACATAATGGTCAAAGGGAAGAAAATTCAAATCAAAGGTAGTGGAGATGTCATTATCAAGGGAAGTAAGATCAAGGAAAACTGACACAGTGGAGCTCTTGGCCGAAATCGTTGAAATGAAGAGCCCCACGAACGATGGCTTTCGATTGAAAGATATCCCTACAGAAACCATACAAGGCGTGTGTGTAGGGAAACTTGTTTCAGTGGACAAGACTGGTCATATACTGGTAGATTATCAGGATAATCCTTTTGGTGGCCCTTTGCCCGCCAGATCTACCGTGAAAATTTCGAATGTGGATGAAAAAAAAGATACTCTCTTGATGTTTGAAAAGCAGGATCCGCGGCTCCCTATCATCATCGGCATTGTTCAGGACCAGCCGTTTATTACTCACCCTTCAAAAGAGATTACGCTGGATAAAACGAGAATCAAAGATATTGTTGTTGACGGAAAAAGAATCGTATTTGATGCAAAGAAAGAAATTGTCCTGCGCTGCGGAAAAGGGAGCGTCACAATCCAGGCGAACGGCAAAATTGTCATCAAGGGAACTGATCTAATAAGCCGCTCAAAGGGTATGAACAAGATTAAAGGTGCTGCGGTCAGGATAAACTAAGATGGAAGAACAGGGTTTTATTAATACAACCCCATTTGCTGCGGAGCAGCTATTCTTGATCGATGAAAACGGCAGAGATATTCTTGTCTTGCTTATCAAAGCGACTTATCAGATCAATAGCGCATCAGAACTTGTACTTGCGGAAGAACAAGTGCCGGTAAATTTTTCTGGAGAACACTATGGGGAACCAGGAAAATCGAGCTTCAAGTATGAACCTGAAGTAGCACCTGTCAAGGTAGCGACAGATGTGGCATTGATTGGGCATGCATATCCTGAAAGGATAGGTGCTACAAAGGTAGATGTGGTACTGAAGGTTGGCCCTCTGCAGAAAAGAGCGAGGGTTTTTGGCGACAGGTACTGGACAAAAAATATCGGTTTTAAGGCGATTACATCGCCTAAACCATTTGATAAAATACCGCTTGTTTATGAACGCGCTTTTGGGGGGTGGGACCGCACTAATCCAAATCCCAAAAAGCATGCATATGAACCGAGAAATCCAGTCGGAACAGGGTATAGATACAAAAAGTACGGTCATTTTGTAAAGGGTGTAAAACTGCCAAACCTTGAGGATCCCAAACACCTGATCAAGAATTGCAAAGACAAGCCTTCTCCTGCTGGTTTTGGATTCATAGGGCCTGAGTGGGAACCACGAAGGAAGTACACGGGGACGTATGATGATAAGTGGACGAAAACAAAGATGCCCCTCCTGCCAGATGATTTTGATCGTCGCTATTATAACGCATCGCACCCTGATCTGATTGCAAATGGCTATCTAAACGGTAATGAACCCGTGGAGATCGTCAATGTATCTCCCAAGGGACGGTTAAAGTTTAATCTGCCGGGGATAATGCCGCCTGAGGGGATGGTCGTAATGAAAGACGAAACTGAATACAACATTACCACCAATCTTGATACGGTAATTATCAATACCGATGAGGACGTTGTTCTGCTTTTGTGGCGTGGTAACTTGGATATATATGGTAAGCTTCATGAGATATATTCAGTGAAGATCCAGACGAGAGAAACAGCAGTAAATTAGAAACCGAAAAGAAAGTATTTGACGAAGTCGTTAACATAAAGTATATTTAAAAATAACGTTGCAGGAGGCATTGTTATGGGTGTTACAGTAGGAGTCAATAATTTATCTGTGGTGCATAAAGACAGTGGAGGGGTGACTGTTGCGTTTCCAGATTTTTGCAAGACACCAGCACCTCCGGCACCTCCCCTCCCGATTCCTTATCCAAACATCGCCAAATCATCTGATACTGCCAAGGGGAGCAAGAAGGTGAAGATGGATGGGAACCCCATTTGTCTGAAGGATTCGAACTTCAGTACTAGTACGGGTGATGAGGCAGGGTCACTTAAAGGCATTGCATCAAACAAGACAAAAGGGAAAGCGGAGTTCATTAATTTTTCTTTTGATGTGAAAGTGGAAGGGAAAAATGTTCCGAGGGCACTCGACCTAATGTTGCATAATGATAAGAATACTCCGCCGTTTCCCTTGATACAACCGCCCATAATTAGTGTTCCAACGGACGAGGATCCTCCCTGTCTAGTGTGCGACAAGCCGTTTAAATCATAGTGTCCTGTCATCTATGTAATGTCGCGAACATGACCGTCATTCCCGCGGAAGTGGTAATCCAGAAGCGCCGAAGTAGCCAGAAATACTGGTTTCCAGCCTTCGTGGGAATGACGAGTCCCTGATACGATATTTCACGCATGACACAACACTATAGTAGTGGTATAATTTGAAGATGTTTAAGGAATTCTTTACAGATGTTTCTTGGGCTGAGATAAACCATGCATTTAGGAATTACAAGTTTGGGCATGATTTCATCAGTGGGGCGTGATGTGGTGACGTCGTGCGCCTCCATTAGGGCTGGTATTTCTCGACCTAGCGAAATAGGCTACTTCGAAATGCTCGACTATGACTTAGACGAATTAACACCTCTTATAGGTCATCCTATTCTCGCCTATACTGAAGGATTCAACATCGTCGGGCTTTGGATCCGGGTAGCTGTAGGGTGTATCGAGGACTTAATATGTTATGGCGCATTACCCCAAAAATCGGACACTACCTTTTGGGAAAAAACAGGGGTAATTGCTGTAACGCCAGTCATTAACGATGATCGATTTGACAGCGATGCTGATCTGGATCTTGTCAAGGAATCCTATTTATACAGGTTATTTGATTTCTTGGACTTCCCAGTTCTTAGAAACAATCTCGATGTTGTATGCATGGACCATTACGGCACTATTGAGGCCATAAAACAAGCAGCACAAAAAATTTCAGAATCCTATCTCGATAGGGTAATTGTTCTCGCGGTCGACTCATATCTCGACCCTTTGACTTTAGAATGGCTTAGTTTGCATAAGAGACTGAAGACGTCTGACAACCCGGTCGGATTGGCGCCGGGTGAAGCTGGCGCTTGTTTTATGCTGGAATCCCTGGAAAGCAGTAGTAATAGAAAGGCGCATGTCGAGGGTGTTGTGAAGGGGTTTGCGGAGGGACTTGAATCCAACCATTATTTTACAAAGGAAGTAAACAGTGGATTTGGGCTTTCAAATGCCATTAATGATACGCTGTCAATGGCATCCCTCAAAGCACCGTTCATTGGAGACATTATATCAGACCTGAACGGAGAAAACTGGAAAACTCGTGAACTATCATGTGCCAGGCTAAGGGTGGGGAGACAGATTAGCCCGGCTTCGCGGCTTTCCTTGCCATGTGAAACTACCGGAGAGACGGGCACCGCAAGCGGCGCGGTAGCAGTGTGCGTTGCGGTGAGGTCTTTCGTGCGAAATTATTCAATGAGTGATGACGTACTCATTACCTCAAGCTCTGACTATGGACAGGTTGGAGCGGCCTGTCTTTCGAGAAGCGGGGAAGATTGATATATTGGTCTGAAATATTGAATGAGAGGGAAACGTGAATGGCAAAGTCAGCTGATGAAAAACGACATTCATATGATTCCAAGATACTAAAAAAACACGTGGTAACCAAAAGTGTTTCGGGTGGTTCATGCCTTAACCGACATGAATGGGAGGTGAAAGAAAAATGTTCGTGTTCCCATCGATGGCAGGCTTATAAGAAAGCAGAGGATGATAAAATGCTGTACAACTATCCCGCGTATGCCTCATTAGTAAGCAAGTCGGTCAGACATAGACGGGCTTTCAAATCTGTCACGTCATCCGGCGTCGAAACGTGGCGGAATAGGCCCAACCCCTACGACTGGGATCTAGGGAAGAACGATAATTTCCTATCAAAGTGTACTACACCCTATTACCACAATTCGCATCATCTTCTTCCAACCGGACTTCTTAATGGTTGTATTTTAAAGGCAGCCCAAGAGGCCAAATCATATACGCTCTATAAACTAATTCGAATAGGCTTACTGGATGCGAAGTATAACATCAATCACAAGAACAATATGGTAATTCTCCCCAAGGGCAAATTCGTGGCTAATCACCTTAGATTACCGAGGCATACGAGTGAAATAGATGTCGAGCCAGGAGTAAGACCTGACCTCTTTCATAGCGTGTATAGTGACAGATTAAGAAATAAAGTTCAGGCGGTTATTGACGAGTATTTAGAATTGCTTGATGAGCCCGATGAGAATCATGGCAAGCCACCCAATAAACTTTCTAAAGCCAAGTTAGAACGGATTTCAAAAAAACTGTATAAGAAGGTGAAAAAATGGGGCAAGGGTGGAGGTGGTCCGTCGGTGGATTCGATGTCTGAATGGTTATCTGAATGGTTCTTTTAGTGGCATATTCATTGGAGGGCTTTGAAAGATGAGATATTTTTTTGTAGAAACTCTTGGAAAACTTGGTAACCCGAACCTTTGCATACTGAGCCGCCCACCCGACGGGCTTGGTGTTAAGTCTTATCGAATGGCGAAGGGCAAGAAGATCGGAGTCCATTACCCCAAGGACGCTATAATTTACATGGATGATGAGCATCCGGGGATAAAGATAGAATCTTTGATTGGAAATACTAAAGGATATCTCATTGTTTCAAGAGAAATGAAAGAGTGCATCGAGGAACACTGCACTTTTTGTGAAATTGAGTATTTGCCATTCACTTTGTATAACCACAAGAAAAGAGTTCACAGCCAAGATTACTTCATAATCAATCCTATTGGAACGTTTGATTGTCTGAATCTGAAAGCCAGTCAGATAGAATATCTTGATGGTGAAGTTGTTGGTATTGATAACTTTGTAGTCGACCCTAGAAAGCTGGAAAAACCTCCCGCTCTATTTCGCATCAAGGAAGATCCACGTAGGTACGTAATAAACGAAGAGTTGGCAAAGGCTTTTGAGGAAAAAGGATTTACGAACGTACTTCTCAAGGAGATTGGGCAGAGTACGAAGTAAGCTGCCGTTCGCTGTTTGCAAAAGGAAAATCGTTCATGAGCTCTCAGTTTTTGCCTGTCATCAGATTTAATTTGGAATTTGACTTGGAAGAAATGTGCTCCGCTATTGTTGCTGGTAATGTCGACTTAACCGATATCCTTGCCTTCTGCCGGAATTACCGAAGAAAGGGCATTTGCTTCCTCTTTATCGAAGGGCTTCCCAATGGCTTGCATATAAATCTTCACAAAAGCGGTCGTGCGTTCCTCCACTTTTTAAAAAACAGAGATGATGTGCAGAAAGTGACCAGCTGGGCGGATCCTTTCTTTGACGCGATTGCATGCAATGATCTTGATTGTGCTTGTGAGATAGCAAAAAAGTCCCGTATGACCTGAAATAGTGAAGAAGAGTACAAGGATGATTTTTTGTACATTTTGTTTCTTATGAGATATTTTTTTTTCGAAAATACTGAAGCTAAGAGGAGTGCTATTATTGAGAGATATGAACAGGTGCTGGATGGCGCTCATGATGTTCATTTTGAACTTTGCAAAGCGTTTTTTTATAATGACAACAAATCGTTTGGGGCGGCAATCAGCGAATTCTTGATTGAGCGAGAGGAGCGATATAGGAGTCTTGTTAGCAGAGAGAGCATTCCAGAGGAAGAAGCAGCAACTGAGGGATTTTTTAGTGTTGAAGGGCTTGCATTAGTGAGGTTAGCGGAGATAAAGGGATTCGAAACCCAAGAAAATTACCTATTCATACCATCTGTCGCGAGAAAAGATGTTTCTATTGTTTTTGCCCCGAACTCCTGGAAGAATGCTCACCAATAGCGACCTCGGTTATAAGAACATGTGCTTATGGCATTTAACCTACGACAGAAAGCCCCTGTCTGGAACTTATGGAATTAGGATTTTACGGCCAACTGGATTTGATAGTGAATAGATTATCTTCAACGTTCAAAAATCACAATTTATTCTCGGAACGACAGAGGATCGGTAACTACTAAAAGGAACAAAATAGGGAACAAAAGTGTCACATCTTAATTATTAACTATTGGCAGTATCGTAAAATTATTCTACTCTTATTTGATACTCAATGAACCGGAAGTGAAAGGCGAGGGCAAATTAATATGGCAAGACCGCTTCGTGTTGAATATCCCGGTGCTTTTTACCATGTGATCAACCGTGGCAATGCCGGAGAGACAATATTTAAAAGTAAAAGCGACAGGAAGAGGTTTTTTGAATGCCTTAAAAGAGCTGTTGAACGGTTTTCAATCAAGATTCATACTTATTGTTTGATGACAAACCATTACCATCTTCTGGTAGAAACTCCGCACCCGAATTTAAGCAGGGCGATTCAATGGATTAACGTTAGCTATGCTGCATATTTCAATCGGAAACGTCAAAGAAAAGGCCATCTATTTCAGGGACGTTTCAAGTCTATACTGGTCGATGCAGATGAATACCTCAAACATCTGTCCCGTTACATTCACCTGAATCCTGTTCGTGCAAAAATAGTCGAAAGTCCGGGCGAATACCCTTGGAGCAGCTATTCAGTCTTTATTGGAAAAGCCAAAGCAACTGGCTGGCTTGAGACAGGATGGTTAGTTTCTCAATTTGGAAGAAAGAAAAAGGAATCAGCCAAAAATTATAGGGACTTTGTAGAAAATGTTGACATAGCTAATTTGGAGAATCCTGAAAAAGATTTAGTCGGAGGCCTCATCCTTGGTCCTTCAGATTTTGTGAGCTGGGTTAAAGAAAGCTTTCTTTTGCCTCGATCCGATGAAAAGGAGATACCACAACTGAAGCAATTAAAGCTGTTAATTAGGAAAGAAGCTATAGCAGAAGCTGTGAGCAAGAAATTTGGCTGCGATCGTGAATGGATAGTAAAAAAGGGGCGTAAGAAAAACATGGCAAGGGACATGGCGATCTATCTTACCAGGGAGCTGACTGGCGAGACTTGCAAGAATCTGGGAGAATATTTTGATAACATATCCGGAGCGGGGGTTACTGTAAGATACAATCACATGTCAAATGAACTCAAGCGAAACAGAAGGCTCAAAGCAAGTGCGAATAAACTGCGAAAGCAAATAGTTAATATTTAATAGGCGACCCGCCCCCAACCCTAAAACAACCATACCCAAAATGACCCAAACAATCTCGGATTTTGAAACAGAACTATACCAGGAATATCTTGAGGAAGCCTCCTTCCTTTACGAGCAGCGTCTGACACTGTTTGATGATCCAGAAATAACATGGCTTGACATCGAAGATTTTGAAGAACGTTTTGAAGCACATATTGACGCTCTGGTAGTTGGCGAAGAGCTGGCATTGAATGTTTGCAAAACTCAGGCAATGGAAGGCGACTTTGGCGAGTTCCATGCCGCAGTGAGAGTTTTCTGTCGGCAAAACCGTCTGGACTTTGTGCAGGAATGCCTGGAAGCCCTTGATCCAGAGGATATAGAAAGGGTTCAAGCCATAAGCGACTCCCTCAACCATGAACTGCCTGCAGAATGGAAAGATGAATTTATTCGTATTCTATCAGAAGGCAATCAAAAGCTAATTCCTGTTGCTGCTAGACTTATAGGGTATCGACGGTTGTCTTCAGGAAAAGAACTTCTCCAAGCATTGCAGCAAAACAATTCACACGCTGTATCTAACATTATTTGGGCTATTGGTCGCGTTCGCGAACAATATGCCCGCACACTCCTGTTCAATAAGTATCTTAAACACGAAGACGAATCAGTCTGTTCTGCAACAGCACTGGCGCTTTTGCGTATCGGCGATCCGCAAACCATAGACCATTGCTTGCATTCTGTCCATTCAGGAAATTGGCCGTTTCTGCTACTGGGACTTGGAGGCAATCGCTCAACGGCAGCGGTTCTGATAGAAAGTGCCACTAACAACGAGGCAAGCGCTGATTGCCTGATCGCATTGGGTTTGCTCGGGAATATTTCGGCTGTTGACACACTTCTATCAGATCTTGGTAATGCCGATTTTGCCGAGTCTGCGGCAATAGCATTCAATCTCATTACCGGCGCGGGAATTTACGAAGAAGTTTTTATTCCTGAAGAAATAAATGAAGACGAACTGTTTGAAGAAGAACTTGAAAAGCTGAAACGCAGGGAAAGTCTGTATCCACCGGGAGAAGAACCTGGCACCACCATCACCCGCATCTCACAAAAACCAGAAGACTGGCAAAAGTGGTGGGCAGAAAATAAATCACACTTTAACCCCGCAATCCGTTACCGCAACGGCAAACCTTATTCGCCAGCCTGTCTGTTAGAAAACTTGGAATCAGAAAAAAGCCCGCGTATAGTACGACAAATGGCGTATGAAGAATTTGTAATCCGCTACGGCATCGACTTCCCCTTTGAAACCGACATGCTGGTATCACAACAAAAGCAGGCCATAGCAAAATATGAGGAGTGGATCAAAACGAAT